>JAGLRI010000015.1 GCA_023136395.1 Candidatus Bathyarchaeota archaeon
ATATTTTGTTGAACTCACAAGGCTCTTCGTTGGATACGTTTACCAAATTAACGAATCCCTTGAAAATAGGGAGTTGTTCTTCCTTTCGAGCAATTAAGTCAAAACAGCTTCGCCTCGCTACACATCTCTCAGAGAGTTGAAATCCTGCCTTAGTTAAGAGGTTTTCAGTGTTTTCTAGAATTTCCGCACGCGTCATTGGTTTCCCTCAGTCATGGAGACCATTAAAAAAATTCGATATAAACCTACGGTTCTATAACAGAATTCTGGACATATTACAGTTCAAGGATTATAAGGTATGGTGTTCTAATTTGTGTTTAAAAGTAAGAATAAAATGAACGTTTATTTTATTATCGATACTTAGGGTGAAATTTTTTAGCTAGCTAGCTATTGTTTGAAAGCGTTATTTTAGTGTTTTCTTTGATGTATTATTTCCAAGTTCCAATTACCATAGCATGCGCCTTATCGTAGGGTTCTAAAAACACAACATCCTCGATTTTAAATCCGCGAATCTTAAGGGTGTCAATTTCTTGTTTATACACGTCTAAGGGTTTTTTTGTAACATCAATACTTCTAGCCTTAATCGCCAGCATTACCCATCCTTTAGCTTTAAGAAAAATATCTGCATTATCCGCTAATACCTTAGCTTGTTGTGGTTGAGCTATGTCACAATAAATATCATCAACCTTCTCTACAAGCGATAAGTATTGCTCAGGTAATCGAGCATCAGCTAGTACGGGTGACATGTTTGAACGAACTAGACAAACATTGTTAATGAGCTCTCGGATTGTGCGGTGTGCAAATTCTACACAATACATGTGACCTCTTTCTCCAAGGATATCAGAAATGTGGCTAGCAGTTGTTCCTGAAGCCGCGCCTAAATATAAAACCTTATGATTTGGTTGAATGGGGACTTTTTTTAAGCCATTTAAAATAGCAGCAGCAAATTTGCTTCTATAAGAATCCCAGATACGATATTCTACGTCCAAATACTTGACTAATCGTTCGCCATAGACATCTCTCTCAGGAACAAGGTTTTTTGTGGCAAGTTTTTTCTTCTCAAAGGATACACAATAGATTCCTGGAAATTGTTGGTGTACTTCAACTTTTACGGACATGGTTTTTCTCCTTTAACAACCTTAATTTTTTATCTTCTTTAATCTCATCGATCCTTCTTTTAAGATCCTCTTTCAACTTATCCCCAATGTATCTACCACTAAAACCATCAACTCGCGCAGCTATGGTCAATTTCCCGGCTAGTGCTCTCGCCACTTTACCTCTCTGCCCGCGTTTTGAGTCATGAAGAAGGGAATGTTGAAAAATTATTCCATGTTTCGGTGGACGAGCACCACTCCTAAGTGCTCGGAACAAAGCTTTCTCAGCCCCCAAAACCTGCACAGTACTTGCAGGCATCTTAGCTAAATTGGTTAGCCCCCCAGCAAGCGCAATGAGCCGCCCCCCTAAAAGTGGACCTGCTAACACACAAATATTAGGCGCAATATCCTCCATCATAGTGTTTACATAACGCTCCAGTGAATGCCTTACAGTGTAGAGAACTAACATACTTTTGCATAATTTCTGTATTTGATCTATGTCATCATCATCAAGTTTAACTCCCATTGATGCCTGAGCTATCTTAGCTATTTGTTCAGCTTTTTTTAAGGACACCCCTTCTCTTTTTAAGTTTTCAAATACGAAATTTTCTCTTCTTCCAAGGTTGTTGATGAGACTTATACGCATCTCATGTTTTTCCACCAAACGGTATAGTTCTGGAAAAGAGAGACCGTGCCACTCCCGCACTCGGCTCACAAAAAGGTTTAATGTTTTATCAAGTTCATCAATTGTTTGAATGGCTTGGATAATTAATAAGTCTCGTTTTTTAGCCGCATTCCTTACTTTTATTTTAGCAAGCTCCATAGAAACGTTATGAACCCAGTCGTAGATCTCATCAGAATGCTTAACAAATCCAACATCTAATGCATACTTATCGAGATTCCCACGAAGTATTTCTCCCGATTCCGAGGGGATAACCACATCCACGTTAATACTTAATTTTTCACTAACCCTTTTAGCTAAACGCGAATTTTCAAAAATAAAAACCCCATAACCTTTGTTTTGTAAATTCTTAATGAGGGCGTTTAATTCACCGATTATACTCCCCGTTTCTATTTTGTCAAGAATATTTGCTATTTCCTTTGAATCCTTTGGAAAGAGAACTACATCAATTATTTTGTTTACTTCACCAAAACCAAAGACACCCATTACACACACAACGATTGTTGTCTTCACTACGCGTCCCTCTATCATGGATTTCTTAAGTTTATGTATAGAGTGTCCCTCAAGAATTTATTCCTTAACAAGTATCTTTAATTGATGTTGACAGAAGCATCTATAATGTCAAAAATCACTGAGGATAAACCAAGAATATGAAGAACCCGAAGTTCCTTTTTTTAGTAGTTATTGCACCAAAAAAATAAGAATCGCGACGTTCTCAAGAACAGAATGCCTGTTCTCTTTAAGCTAGTCTTCTCTTCGAAATTGTGTAGATACCAATAGCTAAAATCAGGCTTGTAATAAAAATTAATCCTGTATAGACCAGACTTGATTGGAAGGTAGTTAGACCCGCGAATTGTAGATTCTCCTCGAAGGTGGTGTACTCTGATGTTTGGTCTCGGAGCTGTGAAAGCTCGGGTACGGATAACGTTCCATTTAAATTACTTTGTGCTAACAACAAACCTAACGGTAGGAATGTTAATGTTACGCCTAAGAGGATCCCGGTTATTACATAGACCAGAACTCTCTTCACTTTTTCACCTTCTCTCTTTTTAATGAGCTTAAGCATGTTTTTAAATCTACGTTTTAGAACACCCATAGTTTAGATTCTAAAAAGGTTTCTCTTTCCATAAACGTAAAGTCTCAAACCATAATATGACGCAAGTCAAGAAACCAAAGATTAGAGCCATTATGTTATGGATACCACCACTGTGGCCATAAATAACTATGTAAACGATTAACATTGTGGTAAGAAGAACGGAGTAAAAGAGATACCGGGGAACTAAAAAACGACCCAGCCGAGTAAATAATCTAAGAATCCCCACCTTCACCTCTTTGGTCAGGTAGTATTCACCAATCTTACTTTTTTCCACAAGCCCTAGGGAAGCAAGTTTCTCTAAGTGATATGCTGCAATGCTCGGACTGGAGAAACCTAGAGTACGCTGAATCTTTCTAACTCCGGTAGAGACTAAGGTTGACTGACTTAATAGATACCAATACACTTGTAAAGTCTTACCTTTAAGTTGGGATTCTATAACACTCAGATCCAATGATGAAGCCTCAGACATGATGGAAACCCAAGCTAAATTTAGAATATGTATATTAAAACTTAGCCATATTTATTCTTGCCCGAAATCAAACAAGAATCAAATAAAGAAGAACAATCATACATAAACGGATTATTCAACATAGGAGTTTTAAAACATATAAAATAAATATAAAAGCGAAAGACTAGCTAACAGTCAATCTATTTCAAGGCGTTAAGGGAACTATTTTGAAGTCAAAAAATATTCAGAAAATTATACCATTAAGTTATGTTTTTTTTTCATTAGTTAGTTTAGGTCTTCTTGCCTTGTTAACTTTCAAAACCCCAGTTGAAGTACTAAATTTTCCTTTTCAAAAACAATTGACGGGTTCACTTTTTATGACTATCTGCATAATTGGAATATTGGCTGGACTTGCCCCTTCAAAATGTTCACAGATAATCCATTTAAGTCGAAATGAATATTCTTACAAAACTGAACAAACTAATTCAAGCACAACTACTTTCAATTTTGAGGGACATCATCCCACGTGCGGTAAATTTTCTGCACATATTCTCAAGGTTGGGAATAAAACTTATTGCGCAGGTTGTTATGGACTTGTTACGGGCGCTATTTTTTCTCTTATTGGTAGTTTCACATATTTTTTCGTTGGTTATAATGTCGGAGAATTAAAAATCCTCATTTTTTGGTTAGGCTTCGTAGGAGTTACTAGCAGTTTGTTCCAATACTACATATTCGCTATGAAAAGAGGTTCAATTCATTTCTCGGTGAATGTCATATTTGTAATTGGTGCATTTCTCCTCCTCTTTGGAGTTAACGAAATAAATAACAACTTTATTCTTAATTTGTATCTTTTAATACTAATTGTATACTGGATAACAACACGGATACAACTCTCTCGATCGGCCCATAAAGAGATATGTACAAATTGCGATTTGTTTTGTGAAGTATCTTTAGATAGAAATTAACTTTTTCTAATGGTTTTTGAATGAGGTTTAATCTGTTTGAACACTTTATAACTTAATTGGAAGATATATCTGAACTTTATTTTATTCTTTGTTTCAAAAAAGGAGGAGAATATATTCAAATGGTCAGAGTGTTAACTTTAATAAATCTGGGAAAATACATGTATAAAAGTATTTTTCAGTTAAGGGTGAAGTTGTGATGGTTGGGGTAAATTCAACAATCGAAATTGCTGGGTTGAAATTGAGAAATCCCGTAATGTTAGCGGCAGGAGTGCTAGGTGTTACTGGCTTCTCTCTTAAAAGAGTTGCAGAGGCGGGCGCTGGTGCTATAGTTACAAAGTCGATAGGAATTAAACCCCGTGATGGCTATCCAAACCCAACCATTACTGAAACTAACTGCGGTCTTTTAAACGCAATGGGATTACCCAACCCTGGTGTGGAGGATTTTGAGTGCGAATTAAAAATTGCGAAAGAGGGAGGAGTTTCAGTAATCGCTAGCATTTTCGGAGCCTCAAAAGAGGAGTTCGCTTATGTTGGATCAGTAATGGAAGAAGCTGGGGCGGATGCTATTGAATTAAACGTTTCGTGTCCACACACAGAAGTTGTAGCTCTTGGGCAAAGTCCCGATTTAACTTCCGACGTCGTGGAAACAGTAAAGAAGGGCGTGGACATCCCGGTTTTTGTTAAACTCACCCCGAACGTAACAGATATAGTATTAGTCGCAAAAAGTGCTGAAAGGGCGGGAGCAGACGCCATTACGTGTATTAATACCCTGCGAGCTATGGCTGTAGACGTTGAAACAGGCAAACCGATACTAGCCAACAAAGTTGGAGGATTGTCAGGACCCGCAATTAAACCTGTAGCTGTTAGATGCGTCTTCGAAATTTCAAAGGAGGTGAATATCCCAGTAATTGGATGTGGGGGAATAACCTATTGGCAAGATGCAGTAGAATTTCTGTTAGCAGGAGCTTCAGCCATACAGATTGGCACAGCGATAGCTTTCAGGGGATTGAGTGTTTTTAAAGAAATTACAGATGGAATTCAAGAATATTTAAGTAAAAAGGGATATCGAAATTTGAAGGAGATTGTCGGATTAAGTCATAAATTTTGATTTATCTTTTTTACAAACAACAAAATAATAAGGAAAAAATGTAAAGAGGTTCAATATGCCTTTTAATCGAAGTAATCATTCTAAATTCTTAAACCCTCCAATTTTACATGACAAATTAAGAATCGTAAAAATTAAAGAAATTAAGTCAGAAACACCCACAATCAAATCCTTCACTTTTGTCGATGAAAAATGCACCGAAACGTCACCAGGTCAATATGTCATGGTGTGGATTCCGGGAATAGACGAAATCCCAATGAGCCTTCTTAGGGAGTTAAATAAAAATTTGATGATTGCAGTAAAAAGTATAGGTGGAGCGTCAGCAGCGTTACACGAACTAAAGAAGGGTGACGTTTTAGGAATTAGAGGACCATATGGACATGGCTTTACTTCAATAACTGGAAACATAATGATCGTTGGGGGAGGAATTGGGATAGCTCCGCTTGTGCCTTTAACCAAAAACCTAGCCAACCCCCCCACCAAAATCACGTTTATACTTGGGGCTACAACACATGAAGAACTTTTATTTCTAGATAAAATAAGGATGGAACTCTCAAAAAATGATGGAAGAATAATTGTTGCAACAGAGGATGGAAGTTTTGGATTTAAGGGACTTGCCACGGACCCAATTGAGCAGCTATTAAAAAAACAAAAATTTGATATGATATTCACTTGTGGTCCAGAAAAAATGATGAAAAAAATGTTTCAACTAGCTGAACAGTATAAAACACCCATTCAAGCAAGTTTAGAACGGATCATGCGCTGTTCTATCGGCTTATGTGGGAGTTGTATGATAGGCAAATTCAGAGTGTGTAAAGACGGACCAGTTTTCTCTTCTGAACAATTGAGAGAAGTAAAAAACGAATTTGGTACATTCAAGCGAGATTTCTCTGGTATAAAGGTTAAGATTTAACTAAATAAAAGAGACATTTTCTAATAATAATATTCTTCTTTAAAGAATGAAGGTCTTTCTGAGACTAATGACAAAGGTTAAATATTTATATGAACATTTCGGTGTTGCGGTGTTAATGAGATGAGTGGTGGCCGTCAAATTCAAGACTGATATTAAACGAGGGTTGACATTAAGTTATCATCCACTTGAACTTGAACAAAAAGTCCGCAAATTTTGGGAAACCAATAGAATCCCACAAAAATTAATGTTTTCTAGAGAAGAAAAAAATATAGGTGTTTTAGGTTACGTCGAAGGTCCGCCTACCTTAAATGGTGTTCCACACGTGGGACATGCAAGAGGTCGTGTGATGAAGGATCTTAGATACCGCTTGAGGACAATGCAGGGGTTTTATGTTACCTTCTGGGCGGGATGGGATTGTCAAGGGCTTCCTGTTGAGCTTGAGGTAGAGAAAGAGCTTGGTGTTAAGAATAAAAAAGAGTTACTTGAAAGAGTAGGCGAAGAGCGTTTTGTTGACGAATGTAAAAAAACCGTAATGAAATATTATCGTGAATGGTTCAGCGCCGATCAGAAATTAGGCTTGTTCATGAACTACGATAAAGCCTATTGGACCTATCGAGATGGATACATCGAACGTGAGTGGCAATACCTCAAGAGAGCATACGAGCAGAATCTACTTGGTGAAGGTTATTATGTGGTTGCTTACTGTCCACACTGCCAAACATCCCTAAGCAATGCCGAGGTTGGACTTGGATATAGAGAAGTTGAAGATCCATCCCTTTTTTTCAAACTCAAAGTAGGTGAAACTAAAAATGAGTATTTCTTAATTTGGACAACGATGCCCTTTACAATAATCACTGATATGATGTTGGCGGTTCAACCGAAAGCAGAATATGCTCGGGTTAAGGTAAATGAAGAGATTTGGATTCTTGCAAAGGCTCGCGTTGAACCAATTATGCAAGAGCTTGAAGTGAGAAAGTATCAAGTCCTCGAGACTGTACTCGGAAAGGAGCTTGAAGGGAAAAAATACGAGTATGTATTTAAAGAGTTAATTCCTCAACAAGACGAATTAGATAAACTGCCATTCGTTCACACCGTGGTATGCGAAGACTTTGTAGATGTTGACACCGCTACGGGAGTGGTGCATCTAGCACCAGGTAATGGTGAGGACGATTTTCTTGCTGCACAAAAACGGCATATACCCATATTCGTCCCGTTTGACGATGAATGCCGGTTCACGGCTGAAGCTGGTGAGTTCGCCGGTTTATTTGCACGCGATTCTGACTCCAGGGTAGTAGAAGAGCTCCGTAAAAAGGGGTTACTCGTATCAATTAAATTCATTCACCATGAATACCCAACTTGTTGGCGATCGCACCACAAACTTATATGGGTAGCTCGTAGAGAATATTTTCTGTGGACAAATAAGATTAATGATAAAGTTGTTAAGGCTGCTGAAAAAATAAATTACTTCTATGAAAGTCCGAAAAAACGGTTTCTTTCCTTTTTGAAGGAAGGAAAACCTTGGTGCGTGTCAAGAGAACGGGTTTGGGGTTCACCTCTTCCCATTTGGGTTTGTGAAGAATGCGAGTCCAAGATTTTAATAGCAAGTAAAAAAGAACTGCTCGAAAAATCGATTAACGAAACTATCAATCAAGACTTTGAGCTACATAAACCTTGGATAGATAGATTAACTCTGAAATGCGAAAAATGTGGAGGAGAGATGAAGCGAGAACCTTTCGTACTTGATTGTTGGCATAACAGTGGTGCTTCACCGTATGCACGCTTTTCAGACAAAGAATTTGAAAGATATGTTCCTGTAGACTTTTTAGTGGAAGCTGTAGATCAAACTCGAGGATGGGCAAACTCCCTATTACTCCAACATATAATATTAACGGGACAATCTAAAGCTCCATACAAATCCTTTCTTTTTTACGGTTTTGTTCTAGATGATAAAGGAAGAAAGATGAGTAAAAGCTTAGGTAACGTTATAGAAGTAAATCCGTTACTTCAACAGCATTCAGCAGACATTTGTAGATTCTATTTACTATGGAAATGTTCTCCCGTGGATACCATGAGCTTCGATTTTAAGGAATTGAACAAACGTCCTTATCAGGTTCTCAACACCCTTTATCATCTACACCATTTCTTTAAGCAAAACGCTGAACACGACCACTTCAACCCAAAAAAACATACAATCCAATGGGTTAGTGGAAAAAAAGTTTTAAAACCACAAGATCACTGGCTCCTTTCTAAGCTACAACGGACAGTGAGGGAAGTAACTAAGAAATTCGAGAGCTGCGAATTTAATTTCGCCCTTTCAGAATTGGAGGAGTTTGTCATCAATGTTCTTAGTCGACGCTACGTTCCGATGATTCGGAGAGATTTATTGTATGATTCTTCCGAAAATATAAATCGTCGATTAGCAATTTATACAATCCTCTGGTACACATTGAAAAACCTTGTCCTCATCTTTAACCCTATTACACCATTTTTAAGCGAGGCTATGTACCAGTTAGTCTATCGAGAATTAGACAATACTTTCCCTGAGTCAATAAACTTTGAAAGCTGGCCCGTGCCAGATGAAGCTCTCTACAATGTCGAATTAGAACAAAAAATTGATGTTATGTTACAGTGTGTATCGTTAACTCATTCTGCTAGGCATTCTGCTCAGTTAAAGCGTAGATGGCCACTACAAAAAGCCATAGTTGTAGCACCCAAAAACGTAAAGGAAGCCTTGAAAGACTTAGAGAAAGTGTTTCTTGAATTAACGAATATAAAGGAAGTTGAATATCTTGAGGAAGTACCTCGTTTGATGAGAAGATGGGTATCAGTTTCCGATGAAAACTTGCATGTCTTACTTGATACGCATCGAGATGAAGCCTTATTGGGTGAGGGACTAATGCGTGACACAGCTCGCCGCATTCAAGCTCTACGAAAAAAGATGGGATTCTCACCAACTGATAAATTGGAAGTGGTTCATTTTGGGGAATTAGATCAAGAAACCGCAAGGTTGTTGACCCCTCATTTATCTAAATTGAGAGAGCTCATCCGAACAAAGAAAATTTGACTCCATAAAAACCGAGATGACTTCAAAGCTAAGTGGCAAACACTCCTATTTGATGACAAAAAGATGTATGTTGGTATAGAAAAGGTATAAAGTTGAATGGACTATGCCTTTAACCATATTGGAGATTCAATGTTTTTTACCAAATTATTGCAAAATATCCCCCTTTTTTAACATTAGGATGTTGTAACAATTTTCGGGATAATTTTTTAGTAAATAGACTAAATATTTAAAGTATAAAGTAAAAGATAATACACTTGAAAGAAAAGGTTTCTCTTTACACGAATCTACAAAACACCTGAACGGGATCTTAGGAAAAATTTATTAATAACTTCATTGACCATGTTCATATCATATTTAAATATTAACATAATACAATATATGTTCAAAATCTGATCATTTCTTGGAGGGATAATGAATGAAACTGATTACTTTACATCTTCCTGAAACGTATATAAAAGATCTGGATATTTTGGTAAATGGACGGTACTATCCCAATAGAGCTGAAGCCATCCGGATAGCAATTCGAGATCTTCTCAACGATGAAGTGTGGGGAAAAAACCAAATTGTAAGATAAGGCTGAGTACGTCAAAAACAATAACGTACGACAGCTTAAACATACATCTTAGGAAACTAGTATTGAAACAATAGCACCCAATATCTTCAATATCAAACTTTACATAGAACTAAAAAAACAGTTGAAGGTCGATATTAACTCACAGGGCATAGAAGAGTGGTGTGAATAAAAAAATATTTTCACAGCATTAATGTCGATCACAAACGGATAACGAACATACTACACAAATCGAGGAAATCTTAAAAACTAAAATAATTCTCAAGAAGATAAAGAAGTAATCAAAACACGAAATAATATGAATTAAGCAATCCTCTTCAACCAGTTGCACAATCTTTGAAATCTCATCTTTAAAGATAGTGCCTTACCAAAAGGAGTAACTCTTCCAGCTTTAATCGCTTGAATAATCGAGTCAATATTCTGATCAGCATCAATTAGAGTATACGCTAAACCTATCTCGTGTGCAAAATGAGCATCAGATCCAGCTGTCTGTGGTAAGTTAAGGCGGGTTCCTAATCTTCGGTTAAGGTACGTTGAAATAAAGAAGGGAAAGGCTGCAGAATTTATGACTTCTAATGCATCAAGGTCTAAGGTTGACTTTTGAATCCCCAAACCTGCTTTGTAAATCGTAGTAGGGTGAGGTGCTATTACTATTCCTCCAACTTCACGAATCTTTTGAATTGTTTCTTTTGGACTTAATTTTGAGGGAATCGGTTTTACTACATTAAGGGCAAGCATGTGTCCCTGCAATGTACTAATCTCGATGCCAGGAATGACAATGAAGTTTTTGATCTTTCTGGATTGAAGAGCCCCAGCGATTGTGTCGTGATCAGTGATGGCGACTCCATCTAAGCCCATTTTCTTAGAGGATGCTATAACTTCTTTAAGTGTTGTACTAGAGTCATAGGAATAGCGTGTGTGGACGTGAAGATCAATTTTCAGCAATTTTTCACCAAATAATTAAAAATGTACTACTAAAGAAAACTATATTCTTTAGTTTCATTCATCTTTTACTTGTCTAAACAATATTTTTGGTTTATTGATTTTATGACCAACCTTAATAGCTATAATTGATGCTGAGTTCCAATCTTGTTTATGAACTGAACTCTTAAAGTTTAATTGTTTCCATAATTTCTCAGCTGAGAAAGGTAGGTATGGCTCAATTAAAATAGCTAAATTTCTAATAGCGTTTGCACAAAGAAATAAACACGTCTCGGCATTTTTATTTTCAGCCCAAGGTTCTTTTTGCTGGAAGTAACGGTTACAAACGCTTGAGAATTCAAGTATTTTTTCTAAACCCTTATCTAGCCGCATATTTTCTAGCTCTTTTGTAACTTCTGTTGAAATTGATTTAATTTTTTCTTCAAATTTTTTATCCTGTTCATTGTATTTCTCTGGTTCGGGTACTGTTCCTTCAAATCTGTTCCAGATGAAAGTGAGTGTTCGGTGGATGAAATTGCCGATGTTTGCAGCTAATTCGTTATTAAGTCGTGTTCTCAAAGACTTTTCTGAAAAATCACCGTCTTGTCCAAAGGGAGTGTCTCTTATTAAAAAATATCTGATGGCATCCACTGGGTAATTTTCTGATAAGATTACGGGATCGATAACATTTCCTAAGCTCTTACTCATTTTTTTCCCGTTAACAGTTAGAAATCCATGAGCAAAAATTCTTTTAGGTAATTTGTACCCGGCACTAAATAGCATTCCAGGCCAAATTACGGCGTGAAATCTTAAAATATCTTTAGCTATCAAATGCAAGTTCGCTGGCCAATATTTTTCATCAATTAGATAATTAATTAGAGCATCAAACCAAACCCAGAAATAATGATTTTCGTCGATGGGTAATCTTATACCCCATTCAAGGTTTGGTCTGGAGATGCTAATATCTTTTAATCCACTTTTAATAAAACTAATTACCTCGCTTTTACGAGATTCTGGTTGGATGAAACCTGGATTTTCTTCAATGTATTCTAAAAGTTTATCTTGATATTTAGATAATTTGAAAAAATAGTTTTCTTCGCTAATTATTTTAGGAGCTTTCTCATGTAAAGGACATTTACCATTTACTAAATCGCTCTTAGTTATGAATGCCTCACATCCTTCACAATATAATCCTTCATATTTTCCTTTGTAAATATCACCCTTGCTATGAATGAGCATAAAAAAATTCTTAACATTCTTTTTATGCCTATCCTCAGTTGTTCTAATGAGGTCGTCATTACTTATATTCAAAATTTTCCAGATTTTTTTCCATTTTTCAGCAATCATATCCGAATATTTTTTAATATCTTTTATTCCCACTTTTTTAGCTGCTTGTACAGTTTTTATCGAGTTTTCATCTAAACCGGTAAGAAAAAGAACATCATCACCCTTTAACCTGTGCCATCTAGATAAGATGTCTGCAGCCACAGTTGTATAGGCATGCCCTATATGAGGCACGTCATTTATGTAATAGATTGGTGTAGTTATAAGCACTTTTTCATTAAATCTAATCAACCCCATTATAAACTATTTTTCTTTCGATTAGTAATTTCTCAGGCAATAATTTTACTCTAACACCCTTTATTAATCCTGGTTTCATTTTAAGAACAATTTAATTAAATATAAAATATAAGCAAATAGGTATTGGAACTAATATGAGAACCATGTCTAAGGCTAATGTACCCATTAATGTTGATGTAAGAGAAAAAATGATGAGGGATAAAATAAGGTGAAAAATTCGATTACTGTGATGCAACTTGTGGAAATCCAAAGGAAGGCTATGCGGAGGAGGGTTTGGTTCAAAGTTTTAGAGAGGACAGAACGGGCTATACTCCAACTCACTATCCTTTGTGTGAATAGGATCCGGAGTCCAAAGTTGACCAAAATAGTAAAAGATATCGTCGTGAAGCTTAAAGAAGCTATGAAAGGTCGGGTGAAGAAGTTGACAAAGTTAGGTCGTAAACTAGCCTTAGACTTAAGTCAGATTGCACTAAATTGGGGACGTTTCAGCTATTCAATGGCCAAAGAACCAGGATTTTATTCAATATTTGACTGTAATTCATATAAACGCGCCAAGACACTTTTTGGTCTAATATCAAAAATATAATTGCATCATACATGCTTCTTTCCATTTTTCATAGGACTTATCCCAAACTGGTCAAAAATATAATGTGATAAAGTTGTTCATTCAATCCTACTTTAAGACTTTTCAAGAGTGGATAGATACAAGTGATAAAAGAGTTATTTTTTTCTGTTTTATTCTTGGCTTTATGATACGGTTAATACCTGAATTGTTGTCGCATCCATACCCTATTGGTTATGATACAGTATACTACGCATTTAGAATTAAAAGTGGGGTGATATGGAGTCATTGGAGCGAGGTTTTTTCGACATGGTTGCTTTACGCTATTTTTTATCCTTTTTTTAAATTTGTTAAGGGGGATCCTTTCCTCTTATTGAAGATTGTGGCACCCACGTTATACGCGTTGAATGTGTGTGGAATATTCTACTTTGCTAGAAAAGTGTTGACATGGGATATAAAGAGGGCTTTGGTTGCTGCTTCTTTTTTTACGTTTCTTCTAGCTGCGTTGAGGATTTCGTGGGATCTTTATCGAAACACGCTTGGAATGGCGGTTCTCCTTTTTACACTGCCTTTTTTAAATAACTTAGGGAAGAAGAGAAGTGTCGTATTATTTTCTTTTTTTTCTGTTCTTGTTGTTCTTAGTCATGAGTTGGCTGCGGTGACCCTTTTTACCATATCTCTGGGAGTAATTTTAAAGAATCTTTTAAATGAAAAGAGAAAGAGAGGGTTTACGGTTTTCGTGGGCGTGTTTCCAGCATTAATCATATTTTTGGCGAGAATATATCTAATTCTTTTTCCTGTATCGTTTAATTTAGTGACTAACATCATCAGGGTGATTCAACCTTCGACTTACCCAGGTGGATTATTCTTCTTAATTAATTACTTGAAAGATTTCACATATCTCGATATTATCTCGCGTGTTTTTCTCCTTTTTATAATTCTTTATCTGGTGTGGCTTCCCCTAGTTTTGATGGGTTTCTTTAGAAACAGGCTTCTTGATAGTTGGACCATTTTGCTTCTTATTGGCTCCTTCAGCTCATTGGTGACACCCTTCTTTGCTTTAAACATGTGGAATAGGTGGATGTTCATGCTAGTTTATCCTTTAACATTTTATGCAGTGAGAGGGATTGGAAAAATTTTGGGATGGCAAAATAAGAACTCGAAACTAATCCTAAGACGGATGAACGGATTAAAAAAAATGTTAACTATTACATTTTTTACAACAATATTGATGGGACTGTTTTTTATGATTACACCCGTAAAATACGGGGTTTTTTCCATCAGCAGAATAAATTCACATTTTCCTTCGACTATGTTACATAATACTGTTCCCCTAGCAGATGTTAATGGCGTAACAGATAGTATCAACTGGTTGAATGAGAACATGACGGGTAGTTCTTGCGTGCTGGTACATCAGG
>JAGLRI010000150.1 GCA_023136395.1 Candidatus Bathyarchaeota archaeon
AACCAGCTACATTCTTCACATAAACCCATAATCAACCCCTCTTTCGATTATTTTTCGAAATTGAGTTAGCATAGTTCGCATAGATCGCTCGGTTTTTCGAGGCCCCTATGCATTCCCAACATAACCCATTCCTGTAAATTCTGGCATGCATCTCTTGTGTCATTAAACACCCACCCAAAGAGTAGGTAGGTTTAATGTAATAAGCTAGCTATCTTCATTCACATCTTAAATCAACTTCTGGGCTTTATGCAGAATTCATCTAGAGATACTCTTTTAGCGGGGATTAGCGCGCTGGGTCCATTGTTGTCTCTCAGTTCTAGAATAGTTTAGCAAATTTTCGCCTTGAATGTTCTAATTACCAAAAAAATATTACTTGTTGGAACAGGTTGGGGGTTCACAAGCAATTAATTTTCAGAACATTCTAAAAGCATTTGAAAAACCTTGAGTAGTTAAGATGGCTAAAGTGTACAAAATGAAGTAGGGATACTGAGTGGTGGAGGTGACGCACCCGAAATTAACGCCGTAATAAGGGCGACTGTGCGCAAAGGCATCGTATATTATAAAAATGAAATGATCCGCATCATAGATGGGTGGAAAGGACTTTTAGAAGAAGATTTTATGCCACTTAGTCTAACCACAATTAAAGGTATACTCCATCGCGGTGGCTCCATTCTTGGGACTTCAAGAACCAATCCATTTAAATTTGAAGATGAACCGCAGAGGATTTTTGAAAATGCTAAGAAGTTTGGTATCAATACAATAATTGTGATTGGGGGAGATGATACATAAAACGTGGCTCAAAAATTGTATGAAAGAGGGCTCCCATGCGTTGCAGTGCCTAAGACTATTGATAATGACTTAGCTTACACCGATTACACATTTGGCTTTAACTCAGCCGTATCTGTAGCAACTGAAGCCATTGACAGAATCCACTCGACAGCGGAGGCTCATCATAGAGTCATGATAGTTGAAGTTATGGGAAGATACACGGGCTGGATAGCCTTGGAAGCGGGAATTGCTGGTGGAGCCGACGTCATACTTATTCCGGAACAGCCTTTCGGAATAGATGAAGTATGCAAATACATCGAGCTAAGACGAAAGAGAGGAAGAAACTTCAGCATAATCGTGGTCGCCGAAGGCGCCAAATTGAAAGGAGGAAAAGAAATTGTTTACAACGAAAAAGTAGACGAGTTCGGAAACATAAGACTTGGTGGAATTGGCTATTATCTAGGAAGAGAAATCGAGTACAGAACAGGAATTGAAACTCGTGTTGTTGTGCTTGGACATCTACAGCGCGGGGGCTCCCCAACAGCATTCGATAGAATCTTGGCAACAAGATTTGGGATAGCCGCAATCGACTTAGTTAATCAAGGAAAATTTGGGTGCATGGTGGCACTAAAAAATAATAAAATAGTTTTTGTTTCATTAAAAGATGTAGTAGGTAAACGAAAAACTGTTGACTTAAAACGTTATAATATGGCAAAGGTATTTTTTGGCTAGCGATGCATGCGTATTAAAACTCTGTTACTCATCTTCCCTTACACTCACACATACTCTCTCTTCCACATATTACACCCACCGTACACACAACTTGCACGCATGCATCATTAGTAAAGAGCAGGAAAAAAAGGGGAGTTAGCGAGTGATATCTGCATTTACCAATAAAAAGCTAAAAGGGTATTTTTAACGAAGTTTTAAATTAAAAAAAGCACGCGCGCGGTTGTACGACATCAAGAAGAAACAGACAGTCTGGGATTATTCAGATATACCGAGGTGGCAGAAGTATCTAACTTGGTTCCTGGTCTTCTACGACCTAACATACCTCCACGCCTTGCCCTTTGTCTGGTTGCGCGCGCGCAAACCTTGAACATACCAGCTCCGCTAATAGAGGGTTGTTGTGGACAATATCGCCACAGCTTCTCTTCTACTTCGCATTCATAATCGGTGTAATAGGAGTAGCAAACTTCATCTTAATCCGTCACCATGCGCGCTGAGGGGATTGAAGTTAAAAATTGTCCATTCTCTCGCCCCAGCCAGATAATAGGTTTTATGTTCTTTCTTTTTTACACTTCTCTAAATGTTTAAAGTAAATTAAATGAAGTATGCATTCCCTACAATATGGACAATGTATTCTGCCACACGGAGCAAACTTTTTTTCTCCCATTAGAATCACTACTTCTTTTACCAGGCTATCTTACTCATTATCTCGCAAATTTTAAGTATTTTTTAAGCAAGCATGGAACTGAGGGGGTGGTTTAAAGCAATTATGATGGGTTTTTTACCCTATAATTCGCCCATAATCAAAATTTCGACCGATTTTTCCTTTTGCTCTAAGCGATGAAGAGAGTTTTATCAACTAAGATGAGGGTTCTCTTCGCTTCCTCAGCTAACTTCGTCCTTACCCTTCTAACTCTGGAATCACACTTTTAAACTCGCACTCAATCTATTCTGTTTAAAGTCTATTTTCTACCCTATCATCTTATCATATTAGCTCGCTCAAGTCATACGTGGCTACGCATACGACTGTATCTGCTCCTCCATAGTAGATGAGGAGTCGATCATCCATCAAGACCGCCCCACAACTAAAAACAACATTAGACACTCTTCCCAAACGTTCATAGTCTATGGTGGGCTCCAAAATGGGCCTTTCAGAACGATATAGAATTCTTTCGGGGTCATCCTTATCAAGAAGGAGCACACCAAGTCGATATATATAATCAAAGGTTACGCCATGATATATGAAGAGCCATCCTTCGCTTATCTCTATTGGTGGACCAGCTGCACCCACTTTCAAACAGTCCCACTTTCCTTGCCTAGGTCCAATTATTGCCTTTATGTCATACCAACGCTGGAGATCATCAGAATATGCTATACAAATATCTGGATCAATACGATGGAACATAACATAACGACCCATAACTTTACGGGGTAGAACCGCGGCATCCTTGTTTCGAACACCTGCGAATGGCGTCAATCTTTCTCCCCAATTCCACCGCTTATTTATCAAATCATCCGTTTTTATAGATGTTAATGCAATCTGATGCGCGCATGAACCACAGTTACGTAATGCTGTATATGCCATAATGCATTGTTCACCTAGCTCAGTTAGTCGAGGATCCTCAACACCATCTTTTTCGGTGTGATTTGCTGGCTCAAAAACAGGAGACGAAAGTCGTTCTTCAACGTGATAACCATCTAACGAAGAGGCGTAACCAAGTCGAGAAACCCTATCATCACCAATGGCACGATACAGAATGTGGACCCGTCCACTCGCATAAAGAGCTGCAGCGTTAAAAACTGCTCGTGACTCCCACGCATGTTCAGATATTGGTTTAAGAATTGGGTTTCCTTGAAATCTCTTCATTA
>JAGLRI010000151.1 GCA_023136395.1 Candidatus Bathyarchaeota archaeon
CATCGATTACAGCAACGGTTGTGTTGACATACATGATATTCTGGATGGCTAAGAACGCTCGCAAGATCCGGGGTGAGCTTCAGGAGAAGGTTGATGTCGCTATTACTACCGAGAACGTCCTTGGGTTATCTATGTTGGCCTTTGTATCGGTCTTCAGGGAAGGTCTTGAGACGGTCCTCTTCTTAACAGCTTTAACGGTTTCTGACCTCTACGGAACCATAGTTGGGACCTTGCTTGGGATTGGTACTGTGCTTGTTTTGGCTTTTCTGATGTTGAGGGGTGTCTACAGGATGAACATTCAGAAATTCTTCAGGTATACAAGTGTGATCATCGTCATCTTCGCAGCGGGACTGTTAGGATACGGAGTTCATGAGTTTATAGAAGTGGGTCTGCTCCCGCCGATTATTGAGAATGTATGGAACATAAATCCGTCAGACGTGACGCATCCTCTTCACGAAAAGGGTGCGATAGGTTCTATCCTTAAGGCTTTGGTCGGTTATGACGGCAACCCCGAGCTACTTCGTGTGATCGTCTACGTTGGATACTGGCTGGTGATAGGCCTTTACCTTCTAAGAACCTATGCGCCAAACTTTCTAAGACTGAACCGAAATAATGCTGAAACAATAAACACATAATTTGGGAAAGCACTCAGCTAAAAAACCCATTCAGCATACAAATCAAAATCTGCGTGATTAAACATTTTGATTTTGATGTCTGGTCCTAAACCACTGTATATACCGTATAATTATTCCGTTTAGAATAAAATGCTCAGGAAAATATTAATATTTGATATTGACTCATAACGCTGTAATAGGAGGAATCGAGATTCAAAGATAAAAGGTTCATTAAAGGACTCAAATGTAGAGAGTGCGGTAGAGAATACCCGCTAATTAAGATCTATGCATGTGAGCATTGTTTCGCACCTCTTGAAATAGTCTACGATCTTGACTCCATAAAGTTAAATAAGGGATCATTCAGAAACAGGGCGAGAACGGTTTGGCGTTATCACGAGCTTCTACCAATCTATGACAAAACGAATATAGTAGATCTGGGTGCCGGATACACCATCTTACATAAGTGTCACAGATTAGCAGACGCCCTTGGAATAAAAAACCTTTACATGAAGGACGACACAGTTAATCCAACCAACTCATTTAAGGACAGACCAGCCACGGTTGCCGTTTCGAAGGCACAGGAATTCGGTGCTAAGGCTGTAGGGTGCGCCTCCACAGGCAATCTGGCAGCAGCTGTAGCTGCCCACGCAGCCAAAGCTGGACTGCCATGCTATGTTTTCATACCCGCAGATACTGAGGCCAATAAGGTTCTTCAAGCAGCAACTTATGGAGCTAAGATTTTATCTGTGAACGGGACGTATGATGAAACCAACAGACTTGCAGCTCAAGCTTCAGAAGAATATGGTTGGGCGTTCGCAAACATCAACATTCGACCCTATTACGTGGAGGGATCAAAAACCTTGGCTTTTGAGGTTTGTGAGCAGCTTGGGTGGAGCACTCCAGACAGTATAGTGGTACCTACAGGCAGCGGTGCATTATTGTGTGCCATATGGAGAGCCTTTAACCAATTCAATGAACTCGGTTTAATCGACAACAAAAGAATCAAGGTGACAGCGGCTCAGCCTCACGGCTGCTCACCTATAGTAAGTGCTTTCAAGTCCAACAGCAGTGACGTTGAGCCTATAGAGAAACCAAACACAATCGCGAAAAGCCTAGCTATTGGAGATCCAGGAGATGGTCTGTATACTTTAAGGGCTATTCGTGAATCGGGTGGTGTAGCTGAATCTGCTACAGATGAGGAGATATTAGAGGCTATTCAGCTGCTTGCGAAAACAGAGGGAATCTTTGCTGAACCAGCCGGCGGTGTAGCAATAGCAGTCTTAAAAAAACTTATTGATCTGGGAGAGATAGCCCCAGATGAAAAAATTGTTTGTTGCATTACGGGGAGTGGATTCAAGGCTTCGGAGAGCATTCTAGGGAGCGTCTCTAGGCCATTGGAGATAGAACCAACCCTCGAGTCACTTTCAAAGGTTATAAATTGATAGAGAGGAATGAAAATGAATACGGCGAAAGTAAAATTCTATGGGGCATTAGCGAGAACAACTGGAGATAAGGAAGTAGAAGTCGAGTCGTCAACCTTAAGACAAGTGCTTAACCAATTAACCTTAAAATATGGGGAATCCTTCAAGGAAAGAATATATGATGAAAAAGGAAATCCGAAAAGATTCGTCAACATCTACGTAAACGGAAAGGACGTACGCTTCCTCAACCGTCTTGACACCACAATAAAGCATGGAGACACCGTTTCTATCATGCCAGCCGTTAGCGGGGGCTAAAAAAACTCTATGACTAATGTCCTTGACGGATGCATGCGTGCAGAAATCGTTGGATTCCTCACATGGAAAAACGCGGCATTAAGATTGGTGGGAAGAATTTAGTAACTAGCCATAGGTCAAAAATAAATTATTACGGTATTATGAAATAACTGTTTGAGGGATGAACATGTCTACAAATGGTGTGAAAGAACTCTCCGAAGAAGAGTTAGAGTTTTACTCAAGACAAATCGTCTTTAAGGATATTGGATACAAAGGTCAGCTGAGACTTAAAGACTCTAAAGTATGTTTAGTGGGTTTAGGAGGACTTGGTAGTCCAATTGCAACACAATTAGCTGCAATGGGTGTAGGATATCTGCGTCTGATCGATCGAGACGTGGTGGAACTCTCGAATCTTCAAAGGCAACACCTTTACAGCACGAAGTTTATAGGCTACCCCAAGGTTGAAGTCGCTGCTAAGAGGCTGAAAGAACTCAATCCGCATATTGAAGTGGATCCTCTCCCCCTCTCTCTAAATTTAGACAATGTTGATGACATACTAAATGGAGTAGATTTGGTAGTTGATGGCTTGGATCGTATGACACCACGTTATGCCATAAATAGGACTTGTGTTCACCGTAAAATACCATACGTTTTCGGAGCAGCTTTAGAGACTTTTGGGAACGTATCTACGATAATTCCTGGCAAAACCCCTTGCCTTGAGTGTTTTCAAGGTAATCTAGACGATGAGACTTTGCCAACTTGTGCAGTAATGGGGGTGCATCCATCAGTCCTAAGTATAGTGGCAAGCATAGAGGTCGCAGAAACGATTAGAATCTTATTAGGAGAAACACCTCATCTCGCGAATATCCTACTTCACTGCGACATAGGATACTTGACATTTGAAAAAATACATATTTCCCAGCTGGAAAATTGTCCCGTATGTGGATCAAAGCCTGAAGGATCTCCAATGCCCTTGAAATCAGAATTAATTGAGGAAATTT
>JAGLRI010000152.1 GCA_023136395.1 Candidatus Bathyarchaeota archaeon
TGGTGGATAAATATCCCGATAAGTTCCGTGCCTGTTGCAGTGATCAGACCCTTCAGATTAAAGTGGCCCGTGGAGAAGCGGAATGGACCATGGAAGCCGCTCTTGAAGAGGTTGAGTCGGCATTAAAGACTGGGAAGTACGTGGGAATTGGCGAATTCGTTCCTAGGAATAGGAATCCAGAATATACCTATATTTTTAGAGAACGTTTGGACGAATGGCGTAAGTTGATGGATCTCGCCGCGAAATACAACGTGGTCATACATTTTCATGAATGGAGTGGAAGTCAATGGGGAGGGGGACCATATGCCGGATATGCCTTACTATCACGAGTGGCTAGTGAATACCCTAAGGTGAACATTATTAACAACCACGGTGGATGGGCAACATCCCCTGAACGTTTACGACTAGCCTGCAAAATGGGTGAATCTGCCCCGTTTGGACGAGAAAACGTTTACATGGAGTGTGGTGGTTGGCCCGCTGAGTACTTTGAAATTGCGTTGAAGGATCCGAACGTTGGGGTTACTCAGATTATTTGGGGACACGACTATTGTGAACACCAATACGTCTTCTCCCGGAAATTGCAGACGGAGACAGGTGTTTTGCCTCGTACCATCGTAGGTCACTTCAGAAAAATGCCTGATCCTCCCACTTACCATCCAGACTACTGGGGCTGGCACCTACACGAGATAGATAGGATCAGAAAGTGGGTGACGCAAGACGAGATAAACCTCATTCTAGGGGGAAACGCAGCCAAAATATACAAGCTCCCAGTACCCCATCCACGGATGTTCCCAAGTGGGAGACCCGACATCTGGGGAATCCACTGGAAGAAATCTGTGCCTTTCCTACCCGCAGACCAAATCCAAAACCCCGATACACCACAACCATATCCGTGGGACAACCTCGATTAACCACCCATTCCCGCTTTTTTCTCTTTTTAAGATTTGGATACAAAACTTCTCCAAAGTAAAACAGGACACTAGCTAGCTAGCATGCTGCATGCGAAATTTGACACTATAATAAGACAAATTCTGTTTTGATTTGCTTTAGCGAAATCAGGGATATAGTCTTTTGGATCCCCGTTTTCTTGGAAAAAGCGGTCCTCATAAAATCATAGTACTCATCTTGGTCTTTTGTTCTTACTTTTATGATCAAATCCCAATCTCCAGAAATAACATCCACACTCTCAACTTCCTTGTTTTTTGCCAAGTCCATCGCTATTCTTTAGGGAGTGCCATATTCAGTAATAGATAAATCAATTAGAACATATGCGCAAAATCCTTTATCGATTTTCTTTTAGTCAAAAACACCTTTGTAGGTTTTTAATACACCCTCACTTTCTAACTTCTTTATGTTGTAATGAATGGTAGTGGAAGGTTCATCTATTGTTCTGGCTATTTTAGAAATCTGTGGAGTACAGTAGCCTTCTTTGAACAAGCTAATTAGTTTGGGTTTAATATCTTTCATAATATTGAATAACATACAGTTTTTCATATATTTTTTGCGACATATTCGAATATTTTTCAGACATATAATTATGGACAATACTGTGTTGTATGCAGATGGTGACTGAAATGTATAGACCTAACCTGAAGGAAAATGGCTCAAAGCTGAATAGACTGGCAGGAAGACTACTTGGAGCGTTAGGAGTAGATACTAGGTCTCAAATGTTACTAAATAGCCAGAAACCTAACTATAATACCGCGTACACAAACTCGTATTCTTATTCTCATATGGAAATTAAAAGCGTCTTACTGAACGTAGAGCGTAAAAAGTCCGAAGTATTAATGGCACGACAAAGACGGATTTATTGATTATATGCATGCATGGGTAAGAACAGACGTAACCACGAACATCTAATGAGTAGCGTCTATCATCTATGCTCGGTATATTAATCCTGTTCGCCCTGTTTCATCCCTGCATTTGAGTTCAGGTGCAGTTAAGCTCCATGCATGCAAGTCAGATGTCACCAAGCTTTTTGCTTTCTATGCTGAAGTCGTTAACTGTCATAGAATTATATAGTTCATTCCCGCCTTCCTTTAGCCGTCTTATATGCGCAGTTCTTTCTTGAAGGGCTTTGGCTTTAAGACAATTAAAGAATTCAAAACCTGACTTAGAACCCAATATTCGAGGCATCCACCAGCTTAGAATGTTCTCATAAAATTCTAGAGAATCAAAAACCATGGTGACAATATTTCCTCTCCTCCCCTTCAGTTCCCCAGCTAACCTCAAAGCACCCGCAATGTAACTGCCACCGCTAGGCGTTGCTGGAATCCCAACCTTCCATAAACTAATCATTGTGGAATATGCCTCTTTATCACTGATCTCGTACACATCATCACACAATTCCTCTGATCTTCCAAGGCTTTTTGATTTCCCGAGCTGAGTTTTACTCCTTAAACCAAATATGTGGCCATCTTCCTGCTGCCTTAGACCAATTATCTTAATATCTGGTCTCGTCTTCTTAAGTCCAGTCGCAGTTCCGAGTAAGCTGCCACGTGTTCCTTCGCCGTTTAGATAGTATAAGTTCTTCATTCCCCTTGTTTGGTATAAAATCTCTGGAACTAGACCATGGAAGTATCCTGCTGCATTGAGTAAGCCATCAAAGGGCTTATATGCGGCATGTTGATCGAGCATGAGAACCGTTGGACTTAATTGGTCTTCTATGAAAGCCTTAGATATTGCCTTACCTCTGTCCATATCACTGGTGGGGCAATACCCATCATTACATGCTTCTATGATAGCTCCTTTGTCCCTTAAATGATTCACTAGGTTTGGATTCTCTTCCAGCAAAATCTGACCCATATATGCTTTGGGAGTGATGGTTGGATTTATTAGAGGAAGTAATTCAGTTAGAGCCCTCATAAAATTACCGAAACCTGCAGTGGAAATAGTCTTAATACTATTCAGAACCCCCTTTTTCATGTAGTAATAAAGCATGAAGGACACGGGTCTTCCTTTCCCGCTTCCTCCATAATTCAAGAACTCTGGTTTATAGAATATGGGTATACCCTTTCTAGCATAAGGGTTCACTTCTTCGGGAATCTCAAGGAGGGGAGTGAAACCTACACCTAGCTCTCCCGACCACTTTAGATACCTACTGATATCAATCTCAATCCTCAACTTCTCCAATTCCTTAATAGTTTCGTCTAGAAAACCCGATCCAGCTTTTTCAGCACGAGCGAATTCATGTTTAAGTTCTTTTGTGTACATGCTTTCTCAACTTCTATAACGTAGACTTCTTTGTTGAAAGCCAACTACTGCCATCCACTTCATCTTCTCAAAAATTTTCCTAGTCTCGATTTGGCTCAAATGATTCCTGTCGTG
>JAGLRI010000153.1 GCA_023136395.1 Candidatus Bathyarchaeota archaeon
CAATAACGGTCACACCAGAAAAAACCGCACCACTAATGGTAAGCTGGGGATAGCAAACCCGAGTTCTCCCCACCTAACGGGCCCCTAGGAAAACAGAAGAGAAAATCCTTTACCTTTTTTATTAAATACAAAAAATAAGGGATATTTATTATTGGTGAAGATGAAGGTTGGAAGAATATATTCAAGTTTTTACAACTACAGAAAGTAAAGTAGATGCTGAAATAATTGCTAAAGATCTAGTTATGATGAGATTAGCAGGATGTGTTCAGATTATTGGACCAATAGTAAGTACTTTCTGGTGGGAAGGAAATGTGGAAAAAACAGAAGAGTGGATTTGTTTCATTAAAAGTAAAAAAGAACTTTATGATGAACTTGAGACAGCAATTAAAAGGTTACATCCATACAAGACTCCAGAGATAATAGCAATTCCTATTGTTGCGGGTAACCAAGAATATTTAAAATGGTTAAGAACCGAACTTAAAACGAATGAAGAATAAAGCCGGAATACTATAAAACCAGAAAACGAGTGTTTTTACCTAAGAACTGTTGTTAAGTCTTTATAACTGAATGAAAAGGATGAGACATCATGATACTTGGAATATGTGGAAGTCCAAGAAAAAGGGCAACAGAACATGTTTTAAGAGAAGCCTTAGATATGCTAGAAGAAAACGGATTCGAAACCGTTTTTTTTACAGTCAGAGGAAAAAAAATAGGATTTTGTATGCATTGTGATTACTGTATAAAAAATAAAGAATGCAAAATCAAAGACGATACACAAGAGATTCATAACCTATTCAGAGACGCCAAAGGAATTCTAATGGCAACACCGGTATATAATGGAGGAGTCAGTGCACAATTAAAGGCTGTTATGGACAGAAGTAGAGCTCTTGTAGCTTCTGAAAATGACGTTTTCAAACATAAAGTAGGCATGGCTATTGCTGTTGGGGGAGACAGAATAGGTGGGCAAGAAATGGCTATACAGCAAATCTTAACATTTTATGTTTTGAATGGAATATTACCCGTTAGTGGTGGCTTCTTTGGAGCGAATTTAGGTGCAACTTTCTGGTCGAAAGACACGCTTGAAGGTGTAAAAAAAGACGAAGAAGGATTTAGAACTTTGAGAAAAAATATCAAAAAATTCGTTGAATTATTAATAATAATGAATAAAAAGGTGTAGATGTTGTCTACACAATTGACAGTCAACAAAAACGAAGTTAAGAATAAAAGAAGGGTAGCTTGGGGAATCACCGGTTGTGGAGACCTAATACCTGAAACATTAGAAGTTATGAATGAAATAAAGCAGAAATATGAAGATGAGGTTGAAATTAGAGTTTATCTTTCTAAAGCCGGAGAACAAGTGATTAAATATTATAAACTGGCTGATGATTTAAAGGAAAATTTTAGAAGGCTACATGTTGAAATAGATTCGAATTCTCCTTTTCTTGCTGGTGCTTTACAGTTAGGAAAGTTCGAATTTTTATTAATTGCTCCAACAACATCAAACACGGTTGCCAAGATTTCGCTTGGAATAGCGGATACCTTACTTTCCAACGCGGCAATCATGGCTTTAAAAGCTTATGTTCCTGTTTACATACTGTCGTCTGATTATAAAGAGAGAACAACAATTACAAAACTTCCAAGTGGACAGCCCTTGAAATTGAAGATAAGAAAGGAAGATGTAGCACACGTTAAAAAACTTATAGAGATGGATAACGTGTATGTTCTTGAAAAACCTGAAGATATTAATCAGCTTTTCAAAAACTATTTTCAAGCAGGATAATAAATCAGAAAAATCACAACTTATGTAAAAGTCAAATTGAAGTTTTCACATCATCCACGTTGGTGAGGAATTCTGTAATGAAGAGTAGAGGCAAGGAAGTTTTCTTAATCAAGACTGAGGATAGGGATTTTGGGATAAAAAGTTTGCTTAACCAATTTGATCTTAAAAATTATTCTGGAAAGAGAGTGGCGTTGAAGGCTAATTTTAATAGCGCTCACCCATTTCCCGCTTCAACGCACCTGGATACCCTTAATGTTCTCGTGAAAATATTGAAGAATGCAAAGATAAGCGATTTGACCTTAGCAGAGCGGAGTGGAATGGGTAATACTAGGGAAGTTTTGGAACAAATGGGTATTTTCAATTTATCTAAGAAAATGAACTTTAAAGTTGTAGTCTTAGACGAGGAGGACGAAAAAGGATGGGTAAAGATTGATGGTAATGAAATTCATTGGCCTAGAGGATTTTTTATTTCGAAGGTCTTTCTTGACGCAGACAAGGTTGTTCAGACCTGTTGTCTTAAAACCCACCGATTTGGTGGGCATTTTACGCTTTCTTTAAAAAATTCTGTAGGTTTAGTTGCAAATAACGTTCCAGGTGTGTCATATGACTATATGGGGGATCTTCATGAATCTCCTCATCAAAGAGTCATGATAGCTGAGATTAATAAGTTCTACAATGTCGACTTGGTGATTATGGATGCGATTAAAGCTTTTGTAAATAAAGGTCCCGAACTTGGTGACATAGTTGAGCCTAATCTTCTGTTAGCAAGTAAAGACAGGATTGCCATAGACGCGGTGGGTATAGCTATTCTTAGGAGTTATGGGTCGACAATGGAAGTTATGAATGGACGGATCTTTAAACTTGACCAAATTCATAGGGCAGCCGAATTAGGTGTAGGGGTTAAGTCAGCAGCGGACATAAAGTTGACACCTTTAAACGATGAAAGTCATAATATTACAAACGAAATAAAGCACATCCTAAAAAAGCAAGGATAAATTTCGATTCATACCATCTTTCCAGTAAAAGCTTATCTTTAATGGTATAAATTTCTACAGAAGAGATAAAAGGTAAAGGATTTTCTCTTCTGTTTTCCTAGGGGCCCGTTAGGTGGGGAGAACTCGGGTTTGCTATCCCCAGCTTACCATTAGTGGTGCGGTTTTTTCTGGTGTGACCGTTATTGCGTTTGTTGGACAGTCTGGTACACATAACTCACACAACATGCAGTCTTCAAGGTATTTGGTTATGGCTTTCTGGCTTTCTTCATCCATTCTGATCACATCCATGGGACAATAATTTACACATATCCCACAACCATTGCACAACTCCGAGTCAATAATTACTGCTATTGTAATCACCTCCACACAATCACATATTCAGTTTTCAAATAACCCCTTTAATAAAATTACTCTCCAGGAAACTTAGTTGGGTATCTTTCTTCATAAGGTTTTGAGAGGTCAGGCCACCACTTCTTCGGAATCGGTTTCTTGAAAGCTTTCATTTTACCATTCTCCTCCTTCAGCAGCACCCACGCAAGCCA
>JAGLRI010000154.1 GCA_023136395.1 Candidatus Bathyarchaeota archaeon
GGATAGACCACGATCATCTTTAAGAGTTTGAAGAAGGCCATGTTAATGGCGTCCTGAACCCCTGTGGATCCAAATCTTTGCAGTATTTTCTCTCGAACAGTTATTAATGCTTTATTTTGAAATTCTGTTAATTCTTTATCCTGTAAAATTGTAAAGTTATTATCTCCTGGTCTGTAGTTAATCACCTCTTTTTCTGCAGCTCTTCTTAGGGCTAGCTCTGCTTCTGCACAGCAAGGAACTACGCTATAACCTAATTCCCCTAATCTTCTAATGTTTCCTTCGGCTGGTGGAAGATCTATTTTGTTTCCTGCGATTAACATTGGCTTTGAGATTCTCCTTAATGCATCCACAAATTTCAAAAGTTCTTCCTCACTCCACGTTGTGGGTTTTTCCGCATTTAGACCTGTCTCTCTCAATGCTCCAATAATGTGGGTTCTTTTTATAGCCAGCCCACTCAACTGCTCTTCAAAAAGAGAGAGCAAATCTTTAGAACCAGACTCAGCGGTTCTAGCGAACTTGGACCAACTTTTCTTCAATATCTGAAAAAACCACATTGTCATTTCAACCTCCAGAAACCTTACGTCTTCAAGGGGATCATGGGATCCAATCTTACATGTCCTTCCCTCTGAATCTGTTGCCCCCGCAGCGTCTACAATGTGGATGAGGGCATCCGCCTTTCTAATATCATCTAGAAACTGGTTTCCTAATCCCCGTCCCTCCCACGCTCCTGGTACCAGCCCAGCGCAGTCAATCAGTTCCACCGGAATCAACCGGATACCGTCCAAACATACTGAAGTCACTGGATTATCTTTCACTTCAAACTCTCTACAAACACAGGGACTTCGAACATACCCAATTCCCCGGTTGGGTTTAATTGTGGTGAAAGGGTAACTGGCAATGGGAACTGAAATTAGGGTTGCTGCTGAAAAGAAAGTTGACTTTCCTGTATTGCTCTTTCCTACAATACCAACTAGCACTCTAGAAACACCTATTACACAGGTTATACATTTATTCTTCTGTAAAGAAAAACTTAAGTGTTAAATACAGAAACCCGATTTAATAGACGGTGTAGAATAGTAAACGGAAATAAGTTGGTACGGAATACAAATGCAAGTAAGCATAAAGAGTGAGAAACAATGCACAAAAGCCTTACAGGCATAATTGTTAGTTATAGGCGGGGACCTAGAACCCAAAATCCTAAGGAATGCCTTCTCCGATTTCAAGGTGTTGATTCAGTTAGTGAAGCTGGGCGACTGATAGGTCGGAAGGTAGCGTGGCCAGTTAAAAAACGTAAGTGTAGAGGAAAGATTGTAAGATTACACGGAAAAAAGGGTCTTGTTAGAGCCCGCTTCAGAAAGGGGGTATCTGGCCAAGCTTTAGGGAGCTTTATAGAGGTAATTGGTTGATCTATATTGACATGTATTGATAAAGTTAAGATTGTAAGAAGCTTCTTATTCAGTCTTTGAAGTTAAACTAACTCCATGTTTTAGAGCTTGGAAATAACTATTGGAGAACTTTTAAATTGTATCTTGTCTTTATGTGTCCAAGATGTGGGTCATTAAGGTATGCACGAGAAAACCAGAAAACAGCGGGGTGCTTCAAGTGTGGTTACCGAATGACCGTTGATCCAACTAAAATTCGAATATTATTCAAAACAGATAAAAGTGAAGAAGCTATTGCAGCGGTTCAAAAGTACAAAATAACGCGTGGGCGTGCACAAAATGGTTCAAACAACAACTTTTTGGAATAAACAGAAAGAAATTCCTTAAAGCTTAAATAACAGATTATAACACTGAGAAATTGGAGGATCTTGAAAAGGTGCCTACGGGAATAAAGCGATTAGTTTTAGATGTTTTGAAACCCCATGAACCACACTTGCCTGAACTCGCTGCGCGTTTAAGCTCTGTGCATGGTGTTGATGGGGTAAACATATCGCTTGTTGAAATCGACCAAGACACTGAAAGTGTGAGAATAACCTTAGAAGGTGATAACATTAACTTTAACCATTTGGAAACCACAATTAAAGATTGTGGGGCCGTTATCCATAGTGTTGATGAAGTCGCAGTTGGAAAAAAACTTGTGCAAAAAGGCTCGGTCTGAGGAGAAACGAATAAACTGTGGGTGAATAAAGTCACCCTTATTTTAGACATCCGAAGATTTATTAATCTAAAATTCACGTATGTAGTCTAAATTGGAGATGCGGCGGATAAGGACCTACTTTTAAGTGTGGGCTTTTGATTGAGTAAACGTCTGAGGAGCTTTTTCCAAAAGGCTAAGTTATACATCCAAGTGACAAATATGGCGCCTATCGCCCGAAGATACTTTTTCAAGAACGGCTTCGATGGTTCCATGACGCTTCTAGGCATTATTGTGGGTGCTTGGATAGCGGGAGTTTCTAGCCCGTGGATTATCGTTGCAGCGGGGCTGGGTGCGTGCTTGGCGATGGGGGTTTCTGGTCTTTTTGGTGCCTACATGACCGAAAAGGCAGAAAGGGAGAGGGATCTAAAGGAACTAGAGGAGTCAATGCTCACCGATCTTAACGAGTCCATCCATGGAGAAGCTTCCACCTTCGTCTCCGTGTTTGCTGCTTTAGTCGACGGCTTGTCCCCCGCCTTAACCGCGATAATTTCCATCTTCCCCTTCATCCTATCAACGATGGGATTTTTAGCCATAAAGGACGCCTATATGCTCTCTCTAGTCTCCACTCAGATCATTTTGTTCTCCTTGGGTCTCTTCTTAGGAAAAACCGCGAAAGCGAACCCCTGGAAACGTCTCCTCTACGGTGGGGGGATGGTCATCGCAGGACTCCTCGTGGCGGTCATTGTCTTGCTTATTGGTGGTACCTAGCACCAATTAAAGTCAACTTTTAGCGTATTCTATAATTACCGAGACAAAAAAACGCTAAAATTACAGCAGCTATAGTCCTTCTTCTTGAGCGAAAGCTTAATACCTAAAGAAAACAGGGAATTTTAACATTAAGAAATTATAATTAATTACATTTCTTCCAAAAACGACACCTGTTCCGCAACGTAATCATGTGGATGGGGCCACCGCGGGGAAACTCATCGAAAGGGAATACCCCTAACCATTTTGAACCCCGTCATCCGGCTCCAGTAACCACGACGAAAACCTTTCGTCATTCAGGCCGGTACGCTTTCTAGAGCCTATACTAAACCAGGATACGCTACGGCGGCCACGACACTCTATTTGACAGTATTCCAGCCTTTAAATTTTTCACCCTGTACGTTTATTCATTCCCTCGAGGCACATTGATCATGGAAAAAAACTCCTATCTTCTCCACTCAACCTTAGCAG
>JAGLRI010000155.1 GCA_023136395.1 Candidatus Bathyarchaeota archaeon
TGATCTTCCTCTTTCCATGTTTCCTCCCTTCTTAGCTAGCTTACGCACCTTGTCAACTTTGAAGGTGATGAACGCCCATTTTATAGAGTATCCAGCTTATGTACACTATAATTATGCCAAGGATTAAGCGGTAAATGGTCCAAAGGGCGTCTACGGGGTATCTTAACGCTGTTCCGAGGAGGTGTATTAAGGCGCTGAGGGAGAAGATGAAACCAAATATGGCTACAGCCCACGCCACAGCTTTTATGATCCTGCCTAATCCCGCCACTGTCGCAAGAACCCTTCTAAATGCATATTTGCTGTCGGTTCTGAACTGAAAAATGAGTAATCCGACGCAAAACAACAAAACGAGTGGAGGGGATAAAAAGATGGATCCTCCCATTATCACGAGATCCCTTGTTAACTTGTCCAGCGACCCCTCGTATTCAAAAACCGTTAGCCAAGCGGAGCCCTCAAACAACTCACCCACCTCCGCATCTACGCTGTACACCTCTTCATTCGTTAACTTAAACCGAATAGGTTTCAGTACTGAACCACGGTAAAAAACCATTTTAAACGGATAATGAAGGACGGCCTCAATTCTATTCTTGGTCAGTAGGAACAGTGTTATTTTTGTATCCCCCGAGAATGAATTGGAGATTTTAAGGGGATAATAGAGGAAGTTGGTTTCAAACCGGTATAGGATCGGCTCAACGCTGTTCTTTTTGGAAGAAACCTCTATGAGGTCGAGGACGAAGAATCGGAACCCCTCCGCCACGTAATCCTCGATCACAGGCTCAAATTCTTGGAAAGACACCTCTTGGTCTATCCCATTGTCTCTCAGGAAACCCTCCGCCCACTCTGCGAGCTCCGAAGCGTCGCCTGCCTTAACGATCGTGATGTCATGCGACCCTATCTTCTCATGGAACACCACCTCTACACCCTCCGCTGCTCCCCTTCCAGAGCCAAGATGGTCACCAAAACCTGAGGGAGGAGCGTGTTCCCAAATTATCCTTTGAAGCGCAACAAAGGATTCGAAGCTGGCTCCCTTTACTTCCTTTGGGTTTGAGGGTAGGGGCAACATCTCAAGGATCAACGTGTCTTCACTGGCTTGTACATCGGTTGAAAGGATCAAAATCTCCTCGTATCCATTCCATGCCACTATCGCCTTTTGCCCGGGCTCATAAATTGAAACGTCAGGGTTTAATGAAACACCTCCTCTGTCAGCTGCAACCGTGGGAAGGGTTAAGAGAAACAATAGGGGAAACAAGGCAAAAAGGAGGTTAAGACGCCGTCGCAAGATAGTTTCCCCTGTAATTAAAGACGAGATCCTTCAATTAATAAACCTACATTTTAGAACAACTTGTTCTAACAGTGGAACATCCATCCATGCTCTTCCACCCAATCGCCAGCGGTATAGCTAACCCTTTCCTTAAGATCTTATTATCTTTCATAAGCATCATCTTGTTTTAAGGTTATATTAAAATTTATTTTAAGTTCTATTTGTTAAAAAGATATTGAGGGTTCTTGAGTTATGGTAACGCATTGGACGGAGAAAATGTTTCTTGAGCATGGAGACCTTTTCCTGAAATTCATGAAGCGGGCAGAGAAACGGGCTTCAAAAGAGGTCGAAGTTTTAGAAAAAATATTCTCTGAGTTAGGTGTTCATGCAGGCGGTAAAGTATTGGATCTCTGTTGTGGTCTTGGGAGGCACTCCCTCCGATTAGCAGAGAAAGGCTTCATTGTCACAGGAATAGATATTTCACCAATTGCAATAAAACACGCAGAAGATTTGGCAGAAAGTATGAAAGTTAAAGATCGGGTTGAATTTCTAGTAGGCGATGCCAGAAACGTATTGAAATTGCTCAAGGATAAACAGAGAATCTTCAACGCATCATTAAGTATGTGGACTTCGATGGGATATTATGATGATGAGACCGATAGAAGTATCCTTAAGCAACTCAACGAACTTACTTCTTCTGCCGGCGTCTTAGTTGTACAAATGGGTAACCGAGACTTCATGGTAAAGCATCTTCAGCCCTTTGATGTCGCAGATTTTGAAGATTGTGAACTCCATGAGCACCGAAAATTGAACCTTGAAAATTCTCGCATAGAGGGCACATGGAAATTCTACAAAAAGAATGGAGAGAAGTTAAAACATCTTACCACTATCCCAGTAACCCACAGGCTCTATAGCCTTCACGAACTTGTTGAACTCTTGGAAAGTACTGGGTGGAAGTATGTCAATTCCTACGGAAATCTTGAGTTGCAGCCAGTAACACCAGACACCAACATGATAATCATAGTTGGAAAGAAAGACTAGTAATGCTCGTGCAGCAAAGTGCTGTGAAAATATAGGAAATGCGAAAGGAAGGGCGTAGCTTGAAAAACATTAAATTATGTTTTGTAACCGCTTCCAGCTACAGCAAATCGGTTTTTCCAAACAGTGAGAATTTTCTTTCTGTCTCTAACATCAAGATCGGTTGTAACACATCTATCAGATATTAAAACTACTCTGTCTTTGGATTTTAAACTGACTATACACGTCAAAGGTTTTCGCCTTAACCGCTTCCTTTTAGGAGGAATATGTGTTTTAGGATGTTTAAATGGTTTTGGAAGCAGTAAGTCCCTAAAGTTACCAGAATCCCGTTTCATAAAATTTATATACATCTTTAGATATTTATAATGTAAACAATTCTGTTTACAAAATGGGTGGATAAATAATGGTGCAAGTACAAATTCGGATGCCACAAAACATGGTAGTAACCATAGATAAATGGATAAATGAAGGACGTTTCTCTAGTAGAAGTGAGGCGATCAAAATGATTGTTGCATTATTCCAAGAAAAAGAGAGGATAAAAGCGTTCTACGATATGTTAATTAAAAGAAGTGAAGAAGCAAAAAATAAACCTGAGATTATGAAACGGTTGATCTAACCCTCTCAGATAGTATCTAGAGGAAATAAATTGTCTTTTGAGGTTTATTTACATCCGAAAGCAGATAGCTTCTTAAAAAATTTAAATTCGAGGACTAAAGAGAGAATCAAAAATCATCTTCGTGAATTAGTCGAAGAACCAGACAAAAAGGGAAAACCATTAGACCCTTCCCAATTTCTAAGTATGAGGATTGGAGATTATCGAGCAATTTATGAAATAATTTGGGATGAATCTAAAGTTAACGTTCTATTTATCGGACATAGAGATCAAGTATACGCTAACTTCGAAAGAGTCTTTTTATAGAAGGTAAATAGCTAGCTAGCTAAACTACAGGTCGAACCGGAATTGG
>JAGLRI010000156.1 GCA_023136395.1 Candidatus Bathyarchaeota archaeon
TAAACCGTTGTGCTGTCGCTTGTCTCTACATTTGCAGAGGGGTCGTAGATCCATCCTGTTTTTTCTACGTTATTAACCGTGAAGGTAAAGGTTCCACTAGCACTCCATACGTATCGGGACCGCACTATTACTTGTCCAGTAGCGTTAGTTACCCCAGAAGCAACGCCACTAGTTAAGCCACTTCCGTGACCAGTTATAGTTGCACCTTCGACTGGATTGCCGTCTGCATCTACAACGGTCAAAACAACAACAGCTCGAGTTAACGACCAACGCCACACATTAATCGTTACTGTCGACATATCGATATTCTTTACGTGCATGGTGGACTCTGATAACATAGCACTAGCTATATTAGACAGGTTTGCTTCATTGCCAGCTTCATCTGCTGCACAAACAGCGTAGTGATATGTAGTTTCTGCTATACCAGTTGAGTCAGTATATGAAGTTGTTGTTCCTATAACTGTAGCCAGGAAGTCAGTTGTTTTATTAATAGTTTCTTTTGTGCTTCTGAAAACATTATAGTAGTCAACTCCTACGTTGTCTGTAGCTGCATTCCAAGTTAAGTGTATGTTTGGATATGCACCCGCTGTTGCAGATAAATTGCTTATTCTTGATGGTAGTGTCATGTCTCTGAATGCATAGTATAAGCCACCATTGTCATCGTTTGCGGTATTTCCAATCAAATCTGTTGACTGCACCTCATAATAATATGTTACATCTGGATTGAGTCCGGTAAGAGTTATAATGTGGTTTAGCACCATTGTAGTATTCGAGATAGTGTTCTCCAAGTGTTTTGTCATCCCAAAGTTAACTACGCTGTCGCTTGGCTCATCTGTAACCCATGTTATTGTAACGTTTGAAGGAGATAAGTTCAAGGAAGCAACTGAGGATATCTCTGGTGGTTTCGTGTCTACGTCTGACGCTGCGTCAACCAAGCCATATCCGTACAAAGAATCTCTCCCTAAATCACCGAGATCTTCTGCCGTATCTTGTAATATTTTCCTCACCTCAGCAGCATCCCAAACCCCATCCCCATCTGAATCATAAGCTGGATCTACAAGAGAATTAAACACAAGTGCGGCTACACCCGTAACGTGAGGACATGCCATAGATGTCCCATCGAAGGTTGCGTACGTACTATTCAAGTAGGTGGAGTTGATGTTGACACCTGGAGCAACCAATTCGAGCTCAGGTCCGGTACTCGACCAACTCGCTCTCACATCATTATTGTCGGTTGCACCAACTGCAATCACCGAATCGTATCTAGCAGGATAATCTATGGTGTCAAAGCCAAAACGAACGGTCCACGTTGCTGCATCATTCCCACCGGCTGCTAAAACTAATATTCCCGCTTCATACGCTTCATCACAAACCGTACGCAGTGACTCATAATTGAAGTTTGAACCTATGCTCATTGAAATAATTTGCATGCTATTATTAATGGACCATTCTATTGCTGCTACAATATCACTTATATATCCGCTACCTTGGTCATCTAATACTTTAAGAGCGTACAAGTTGCTTTCTGGAGCAATGCCAACGACACCTATTTCGTTGTCTTCAGCCGCAATAATTCCAGCGACATGTGTCCCATGCCCATGGTCATCCATGTAGTCTGTTGTATAGTTGACGAAGGATTTTCCACCCGCAACATTTGAGTCGAGATCTGGATGGGTGTAATCTATCCCTGTATCAATGATGGAGATATTAACTCCTGTGCCCTCATTATATGAGTGTAGATACTCGGCATCTACCCTATCAACACCCCAAGGGAGAACCTCACCCATCGTTTCTACAACACCATCTTCTTCAATATATGCAACGTTAGGATCCCTTTTTAAAGCGTTGATTACCCGGCTAGGTAGTTCACATGAGATCGCTGGAATTAAATTATGCTTGTATTTTATTTTCCCGCCATACGTTTGTGCAAGATCTTCATCGGGTTTATCCTTAAACCCCACAATAATTGATATCCTATTAGATGGTTGCGCGGCTACACAATTTATCGTTAGCACACCAACCAACAGGAAGATTATAACAATTGATGCAATTGCCTTTCTCAATGTATTTTCCTTCTTTTGACTATTTTTTCAACATGTTTTCAAGACGTGAAGACAGAGTAAAAAAAATCGAAGTTATGTGACACTTCAGACTCTTACTATGCGCTAACCTCAAATGTTTGAGCTGAAGCCTTTCTAAGTTAGGTTAAAAGCCACCAAATATTGAAGTAAAGAACCCAATTAACATTGTAATTAGTGATTGAAGCTGAGGTAAAAGGGTAGCAAGTTGAGTCAATACGGCTATCAACAGGTTCAATATTCCACCAAAACCACCTGCCAAATACTTCACCTCCTTCACGATTTTAACATCTATGAAGGTTCTTTTTTAATAAATCAGTTATGAAGGCGTACTATATATCAAACCTATCATAAAAATACAGTTTTATTGTATCAGATTATTAGTGAAATAAACTTAACATAAAATTATAGCTAGCTGTTACATTACTCTATATAATACATACAAGAGCAGAGAATGATCGACGAAAGATAAGGAAGCTGAACTCTTCCTCATACGTAGGTGTTTTCTAATTATCTTTTTATTTCAAGTCCTTATTTAATTGCATCAACTTACCCATGTCTATCTCTATTGCGCTACTTCGTGTGACTAACTTCAAGAATGTGGAAGGTTTGGCTTCTAACCCTAATTTGAGCAAAGTATCGCCTCGGTAAGATATGGAAACTGTAAATTCATCCTTCTTTAATTTTTCAGCCATATCTTTAAGTTGTTTAAATGCTTCTGTAGATTTTTTTTCTGGATCTACTTCAACATTTAAGAAATTTCCTAAGATTGATTTTTCTCCCTGCAAATTAATATCAATTTTTTTATCTTCCATCTTAACCTTTAGAGCTTCCTTTCCATCAATATGGAAACTAACTTCACCCAAAGTTAGTGTATGTTCTCCGAATTGAAGCTCCTTCCCCGTAAACTCGCACAGTTGTTCTATAAATCCACCAAAACCCTTCGATTTTTCCATTAAATCCACCATCATCAGCTATTTATACACATTGTATTACATGTGAATCCTTTAGTTCATTTATCAAAACTTTGTTATAAAATCTCTAAAGAGTTTGCGAATTGGGAGTATTAATCTGCGGTTCATAAGTCTTTAAAGAGTCTAGAAATTTACAAATTTTCATTT
>JAGLRI010000157.1 GCA_023136395.1 Candidatus Bathyarchaeota archaeon
GAACAGGAAATTTGTGATCCCTTTTATTTTCTAAGGTACAACTTTCGATTATACCACGCTAGCTAGCTAAATGCATGCATGCTTCAGTTAGCTTAGTGTCAATCGATAACGCAGGAAAAATGACGATCCTGAAGAAAAAGGTTGAACTCTAACCATTCCCTCATGTGGTTAACACATGAAAAATCGTGTATTAATCACCGTTACTGCACTATATTGATAGATCGCTTGAAGATCCAACATATACCAACATCTCAGTTCGAAAATATTAACTCGATTTCTAGTAACTATGAATTGAAGTAAGCCAAAGTATTATCGAAGACATGTTTTTTACTTCACAATAACTTTTTTCTGGATATAATAAGATTTGGACACTTTCTTTTGGAAAGAATCACTCTAAGACATGATTTGTCAGCTTTCTTATTCCCACAACACAGAAATCTTGACATCGTATTAAAGGGAAACTTACATCTATATGATTGTCCGATTATTATCACCTTTCTTTTTCCTCTACATATAATGATAAAAAGAATTATGAACTTGAAATCTAGGTCTTTCAAAATGGAAAAAGAGCTAAATTCAAATTTGATAGTGCTAAATAATAAACTATCAATTTAATTAGCATATGGAGAACTCGATCTGATGAAAAAACTTTCAATTGTTAAATTCGGTGGAGGTCTCTTAGATCCAGAAGGAAAAAATATTCTTACGATTTTGGAACGAGTAAGAGAACTTAAAAATAGAGACGATTTGGGTCCAATAGTTGTTTTTTCAGCACTAAAGGGATACACCGACGATCTTATTAGAATAGGTGAATCTCATACTCAGTCTAAACCTATCTTGGTGGATTCCCTCTTCAACACCTACGAAAAACTATCAAAAATCTATGCTAAAGGTACGCATTTGAAGCAATTGCTTTCAGAACTAATGAAGTATCGAAAGCAGACAAATGAAGCCCTAGTTTTGATCAATAAAAGGTTTCACGGGAACATTAAAGCAAAGGTTCTAACAAGCGGGGGAGAACTCCCAACCACGTTGCTCATGGAATATATTATGAAGACTAATGATCTCGACTCCTGTGGTATTCCTAAGGAACATTGGCCCATTATTACAGACGATAACTTCGAAAATGCTGCTCCTCTTTATGAGGATAGTCAGAGAAGGATCAACCACCTTATCAAGTCCCTAGAAACTGGTAAGATAATTGCTCAAGCAGGTTTTCTTGGCGTAACAACGGACGGCCTTGAAACACTTCTTGGAAGAGGTGGTTCCGATCTAACAGCAGCTTTCCTGGCTTGTCTCCTGAAAAGACGATACCAAGTTGAAACGCTCTTGTTTAAAGATGTACCCATTCAAAGTGCTGATCCAAAGATAGTTAAAGAACAGAAAACCCAGCACATAACATCTTTCACTTACAATGAAGCCCACAAAGCATCCATGATGGGAATGAAAATTGTTCAAAGCACTGCTATCTTGACAGCTAGACGATTTAAACAACCTGTAAAAGTGGTGCCTCTACATACTCCTGAAGAATACACGATTATTCAATCAAAAAACATTGCAAGCGAGACGGTGAAGTGTGTGACAGGAAAATCTGGCTGCGCAATTCTTTCAATTCGCGACGAAAAAAGCAGATCTTTGGAAGATTCTTTAAGGATTTGGGAAAATCGGAACGACTTCCTTGACTTAGGAACTGAGATGCTGGAAACAGGGGAGAGAATTCGAGATTTCTTGTTCTTAGACTCAGATTTTCTACGAAAGTATGAAGAAAGACTGAAAGGGTTCGATGAAAAAATGACGATCGAATACGGTGTTGGGGTAGTTACCCTCATCGGAGATCGGATGAAAGACTCCTCGGGCGTTGCTTCAATTGCCATAGGGGCGATACCAGGAATCAACATAAAAAGAGGAATATTTGCACCCCACACTTCTCAAATAATTTTAGTTGTTGAAGAAAAAAATGTTGATGCCACTGTATCAGCAATTCACCTCAAAAGAGACGAGATGAATAAACCGCGTTAGAGCTCTCAATAAAGGAATAACCATCTATATGCTTTGAAATATGCATTAAGCTGTATTGGTCAATTTAGGGAGAGAATAAAAATTATAAGAGATCTTGAACATTTTTTTAGATATTGAGGTTATTTATCATGACTTGCTATTTTAGGCATCTTCAAGAGTTTTTCAAGAAAGCTAATGTTGAAGTTACGAGTGAAAACAAACGAGAAATTGATAGAGTCATTCACGACATCTTGGATGTAGAATATAAGAATTGTTCGACTACTTGGAGAGAAATGAAGAAGAAAATTGCAGAGAACGAAGAAGCATTTATTTCTACGCTAAAGGAAGAATTGAGTAAAAGAGTAAAGACTTAAGCTATATACTTGTTGTTTAACCTTGTATATTTTATCACGAAAAATTGGAGGTGAGTACGTATGAGTGAGAGATGGGTTAAAAGGTGTGAACGAATCTTAGAACAAATAAAAGCTTTGGAGACCGCAAAGGAAAGAGATCGTCTAGATTTAGTGCATTCCATGAGATTAGGTTTAGGGGCTTTGTGGGGTAGTCTAGAAGGTTGGATGCGATGGATAAACTCCCCAAGAATTATGACCCAGTTTACCCAAGAGGAATTGAAGAAAATGAATAGTGCAATAATGGATTTTGTGAAATCCTTCATTGAATTCGATATAAAAATGACCAAACAGGGAATCAATAAAGGCTTCTCGGAAAGCAGTGAGCGGAGACCTTCTAGAGAAAGAGCGGTCCCAGAAAGATTCTACATTTAGAAACAAATGAATAGAGCTAGCTAAGGGAGTAACCTTCATTGCCTATTTTATGTAATAGCATTTAGCACAAATGTACTTTAATTTAAACTTGGAATTAATCTTCAATTACTTCCTGCTTTAGGATGCCTATTGGCTGGATCTCGCATTCAACTATGTCCCCACTTTTAAGATAGCTATCCCAATCTTGAGCACCTCCAAACACTGTTCCCGTAGCTATGACATCTCCAGGCTCTAGGGTTGTACCGTCTGATAGGTATTCGATAAGCCGAGGAATGCTGATTATCATTGATGATAAATCATTATTCTGTCGTACAACTCCATTAACTCTCGTGACAATCCTTAATGGTGGGGAATACGGATCTGGTATGTCCGCCTTAGTGACTAAACATGGGCCCATGGGAGC
>JAGLRI010000158.1 GCA_023136395.1 Candidatus Bathyarchaeota archaeon
TTTTTTTCAGATAGACATTATCATGCTTGCAAGCTTAAACAGGATCTAAGTTCAGCTAGTTAGCTTTAATTAGACGTTGTCTTGTGAAATAGAAGGCAGGTTATGACCAGCACGCCAGCACCCCAATGATGGTTACTTAGCTAGCTCTTACCTTCCTATCATAAACAATGCCATTTCCACATCAGCTATTGTGAACGGATAGCCTTTTACATTGAGGCAATTACTTATTACTTCCAATGTCCAAATCAATTTTTTATAGTTTTCAGCCCATTTAGATGTCGTACATGTATCACCCTTCCTTGAACGTCCAGGGGGGCAAAGAACTATCCTTTTGCTTTCATGTTTCAATGTTCTTAATGCAGTGCCCACTCTGTTATCATATATACATAAACTATTCTGATCAAAAAGACCTAGAAGTTTTGAAGCTTTCGAGATACCTACGTATCGAACTGTCATTAATATGAAAATAGCATTATAGATGTCTCCTTTATCCAAATGATTGAACGCTTTCGATGTGATACTCAGGACTCTTTCAGAGTCTCGAAGAGGAAATTGACTAAAACCTCCCCATTCCATTACTTTATCAGCAGTTTCTAAATCAACTCCACCACGATTCCTTATTCGAGAATGCACTAATGCTTGAGACACCTTGTTACGTTCATCGATACATTCTAAAAGGGATTTATTATTCCATGAGTAGCTCGCTCTCCCCTCTATAATAGCGTTTTCATTTTCTTCTGTCCATTTTAGTATGGTTTCTTTATACTCTTTCAAAAAAAACTCCTTTTCACTTAATCCATTTAGACCAGGAGATTTAGGTTGGATCTCATAAATTTGTTTTACTCCTTGTACCTTTCTACCTGTTAAAGGATTAATTGTATAACCATATTCCGCAATTTCTGATAAAACAAGGATGTCGCAAATGTGCGAAGCCGCCTTATAAGGTGTTTTGCTTATGGGATGGGGTTTTTTCCATATTTCTCCTTCGATCGTATCTGGTTGGGGCTTAAAACCTGTTCCAAGTCGAACATATCGTCCTCTATTTTCTGTTATATAGTTTAATGCCCTATCAAACATTAAGAAAGTAAGAGGTAATCCGCGTCGTCTACTTTCAGTGAAACGAATCATTACCTCTCCATTTTTTTCATCGATATTAATTATTTCAAAATCTTGAACTTCTCTACCAAAAACAATTCTTCGAGGTGATAAAACTGTCTTACCTTTATGGGCGTGTAACCAATCTAAAACTCTTTTATTCATCTAAACCAACACATATAGAACTTCTATATTTATTATAATCTAACTTTATAATGCCTGTAACATTTAGGTGAAAAGCCCGGTAAAACGACTTAGGGAAGAAGTAGACGCTGTTAGATTCCTTAGCATATATTAGGACGATAGTAAAGTATTGGAAATGTGCGCGCATACATAGCTAGCATTGTTTAGTTGTTTTTCTGATGCGTCGAAGTCTATTCTTCTACGGTTACTCAACTTTAATCCCTTTTTGGAATTAAACATAAGTACAAACTCGTTTGTCAGTTAATGGAACTAAGTTCCAATAGTGTCTATGGAATCGTATATAAGTGTAAACTCGTTTATTTATTAATGGAACTAAGTTCCAATAGGGTTTAAATTGACACGAGAAATGGTGCGATGGAAAGACATTACGATTGTCCATGATGAATCAGAACAATTAATTTTTAAACTGCAAACAATACGAAAATGGACATCTTTTAACCAACTTTATGAAGCATTTAGGAACCCTGATACAGGTAACTATGAACCAAAAACGTGGGCTCAACTGACCGTGAAAATTCCGAAAGCGACTCTTTCAAGACTTCTTACCGAACTAATTAATGGAGAATTCATTGAAGTTTTTATCGAAATAGATAAAAAAAGTGGAAAACGACCAACCTATTATCGAATTTTAAAAGAATGGCAGCCTGAAGCATTTTTACCCGCGGTTAACGCTTGGCTTAAAATGCCTGATGAAAAAAAAGAATATCTTGGCATTTTTCATGGCACAGGAAGGCGTAGATATGTGTGGAATGAAAATAAAACTCGGCAAGAACAAAAGATATTCTTCCAATTGCCTCCAAATGAAATGGTTCGGCTTCGTCAAAAAATAGTTAGCATAGAAGAAAAGCTAGCTAGTAACAAATAGAGAACCGCATCTAATTTTACTATCCTCAGAACAGTAATCTAAGGTTTTATGATGCGTTTTTCTTGTAGAGTTTAGGGATAATCTGGATTCTGCACCTGGTCTTTAGGAATGAAGGGCACACTCTTCTTCCAGTAGATACCATACATGTCAGGTCTCCCTTCCGGAAACATCCGCTCATAAGGCACTGGAAGTTTGAATACTTTGGCTGCGTTTCCTCCTAGAATGAGATTAATTTTGTCTTGAGTAACCCAATCTCTTAGTTTACGTATCTGCTGTAGACTCCATCCCCACCAATCGCCTTGATAGCTAGGTACAGGTGACCACCTCTTCATAGAGGACGCAAAGGTTGATGGCTCCTGACCCGGTTGGGAAATAATGTATTGTGGAACGTTGCCATAATCTGCTCCAGTCCAGATGAGTTGAGTTACTCCAACGTTTGGATTTTTCAACGGAATCTCATAATACTCAGCTGCCCAAGTACCCGTCTCCAAGTAAATGTTTTCTTCGCCTTCTCTACCGGACATACCTGCTACGCGACATGACTTTCGTATTATGTCTGCTCCTACTGCATAATCTCCTATTGAATGTGCGCCATGACACAGGATGATTTTTACATTCGGGTATTCCATCGAAAGACGCCAGAGTAACGCCATTGTATCCCACTCATAACCCCAAGCAAATTCGTGGAAATGTACAGTACCCTTGTAATTAGCTGCGAGATCCATAAACATGCGGAACTCATCCAAGCGTTCTCTAAAAGTGTAAACCTTCTTGAAATCAGTATTTCTAGGTACGAATTCTCCGATGCCAACGTATTTTCCAGTCTTTAATGCTGCTTCAACCTCTTCGATGGCTTCCTCGAGAGACCACTCTTTCTCTCCCCGAGAGACCGCGATCTTAAGTTTCTGATCTGCACAGCATGCCCGAAACTTATCAGGATATCTGTCCACAAGTGCTGCTTGTGTCTCGTTAGTTGTACCAATTATACT
>JAGLRI010000159.1 GCA_023136395.1 Candidatus Bathyarchaeota archaeon
TGATTGAGAAAAGAAAAAGGGTTTTGCCTGTTTGCTTTATCTGAAGTAACTCAAGTGTATCCACTAAATGAATTAAGTTTGAGAAAAGAATGGAGCTTAGAACAGGCAATTAGGGGGATATTTATGTGTAGTGAACGACGATCTCACTGGGAAGAACTTTTCTCTTGGAATAGAGCATACCCTCGATTTTCCTGAAGTATTTAAGAACTTCTCTCCCTTTCTCAGTTATTTCATATCTTGTCCCCTCAGTTCTTTCAGTGCTTGTAATGAGGTCTTGGCTGGCAAGAAAAAGTAAGTATTTTTTAAGTCTTTCCCACGATAGGTTTGCTCTGTACATGATGTGCGTCGGTTTCGAGTTACCGTCTGATGTTACCCTGAGAATGTCAAGATAAATTTCCATCTTCGATCTACGGGTCATTTAACGCTCTCCAGCACATATTTAGTAAACACATGTTTAACTGGATCCATTTATAAATCTTGTGAACCACTTGTGAACTTACTTTCTATGCTAATGATACAGACTACTGTTTCAGTTTGAAGTTAAATTCGGCTTCAGCGAACGTACATACAAAAAATGAAAGTAGAAACTTGGTATGAACTCTGAGTTTGAACGTTGCTTTCACAACTTGTTTATACAAAAAATACTTCAGGATATCTAAAGGAAAGAGAGGGTTACAACAAGAATGAAAAGTAGAAAATTGGCACTACTCATGTTACCCCTTCTGGTTGCATTTATGTTTCAGGCAACACAATACGCTAGAGCGCCTGTAGCGTACAACTACTATGTGGTTTACGCTGAGAACGCTGACATCGCGTTGAGACCAGGAACTGACCTCTCCTCTAATGGGAATCCCCTGCTGCAAAACTCGACTCAGTATGGTCTTTACAACTTAACTCTGGGAAGGTGGGGTCCAGGCTACGATATCAATTACACAGACGCCTTCCACGTCATAAATAGAGAAGTTTTTAATATTACGATGGTTGGTTTCAACTTCACTGGAACATCTACGGGTCATGCTAATTTAAGAATTTATGTCCTCAATGATACCGATTTGGATGGTGCAGGTGATACAGAAGTTGAAGTGTGGGATGGAACAAACACGATCTTGAACTCGACATATTACATTTGGTTAAAAGCTGCAGGAGTCTACGGCAACGACGGTGGAGACTCTAAAGTCAAGTTAAGGGTTCTGATACCCGAAACTGTCGCGGGCTTAGACGCAGGTACTAATGAGCTGGGTTACACTGGAAAAAGCTTGCTATGGTTCACTAGCACATCGTTCTAGCGTTAGATCCATCCATAGAATACGTAGTTACCTTAAACAACCGGAATTTTTGACTTTTTCTAAATCTGGAGTTTAGGATCTAAAGCTTTCCCATTTTGCTATTGAAATTCGATATGCGCGCTCATCAACTGTGTCATAACTAATATAAAAAATGCTTTTACCGTATATTCGATGTGAATCTCATATAGGAGTTCGAATCTCCCGGGGGAGACCAAACGTCTCTATTTGGTATCAATTATTTCTTAGTTATAGCTTTTTTTTTCAAGGCTTAGTTTTAGGAAGTTTTCAATCTTTTTAATTATTTCCGGGAAAAACATGGTTTCATTTCGCCTCTTGTTTCCCTCTAGGCTTGAAGCTAGGACAAGAAGCGCATATTTCTGGGTGTTTCTTAACATTATCGTGGTAAACGGTTTTCCCATCAGAAATAGCCTGTTTCTGATCCCTATCCCAACGTCTGCCGCTATACTGCCAACACGTGCAATATCCATCCTCGCCTATGTGGACGCAACCATAATGGTCGTCTCTAACCCGTCCCTGCGCGGATTCTGTAAGCAACGCAGCAGAATCAAAAAAGCCTTTAAAATTATTTTCAACTCTTTCTAAGGCTTTTTGCACACAAAATGGCTCCAAAAACTTTGTACAGCTACCACAAATATTTAGGTGGGGAACGAAACGCCACATATGTTGACTATTCATCTTGTTCCTTTTGAATGTAACTCGGGGGAACAACTTGATGATCTCTGAAGGATTTTTCTCCCAAGTATATTTGGAACAGAAATTCTGACCATACCACATCTTGCTATACGGGCATTGGGAGACCATCTCAGACAAATTGAAAAGGTCATTTACGACTTCCTGCCTAGCTTTTAACATATTAAATTCCGTCTTCAACTCAGCTATTGTATCATTATATGTTGCTAAAATAGACTTTAAACCGTTCCAGTCTTCAAGTGTAAGTCTATGCTCTACCCTGCATAATTTGGCGATCTTATTCCAAAGCTCCTCATTATAGGGGCCTAAACTCTTCTCTTTTCCCCCCTTTCTTACCGTCATGTATTTGCGGTTTTTAACGGTTTTAATTCTAGGCACCCAGCCATCGTCGAGAAGGTGGCTGACATCTTTTTCGTCCATATTTCCCACTTGGGAAACCAGCAATTTAAAGTTTCCCTTGTTGGGAAACCGGTTTTTCATAGTTTCCCATTCTGGGAAACGCTAGAAAACAGCTAATTTCACAAAACACGGAATTTTCTCAGTTTCCCGTTGCGGGAAATAAGTGGGGAATGGAAGAGTAGAAATATATTTTACACTAGTGTAATCTTTTATTCAGAGCGTGGTAGAACTGACCCAGCTGGCATGTCCTTTATGCGGGCGATTCGTAAGCCTAGCTTACTTTGACCCTTCACGATTCGACTCTGACATATACGTTGTTAATGTTACTGGTCTGGGCCGAGGCAGAGGAGTTAAAGTAACAGGAAGATACAGCATACTTCATCCTGGAAATATCACGGTTGAACTCGTCAAAGACAGAATTCTCAACCTTGCAAAGGTGCTTGTAGATCATGATTGTCTAAAACCCCAAGAAGTTCTTTCAAGTCTGAACATAAAAACTACGGATCCAAAGGAAATACTCAGTCTAAAGTATAAAATTCAAAGCCTTGAAATCGAACTTAAAGAGGCTGGAAAGGAAAGAAATCAATTACATTCTAAAAGTGAAAGTTTAACGACCGTGATAGACCGTTATAGAACTGAATTCCATAAACTTAAGGGCGAAATTGAAGTTCTCGAAGCCAACCTTGAGGAAGTTAGAAAAGAGAGAAATATGTGGAAGAACGAGACAGAAACTTTAGAAGC
>JAGLRI010000016.1 GCA_023136395.1 Candidatus Bathyarchaeota archaeon
GATGCGTTTCCTCTGTATAGGGTTTCACAGATATGTAAGGTGCAGAGACAGGTCCGAATATGTCAAAAACCGTTCCTACCGACTTTTGATTCTTGTCAACAACTCTACAACCAATTTCTGGAAGTTTTTCAGCTTTAAGAATGATGTTTTTGTTAGAATTGATGTGAAGAGCACGTCCAATTCGCTGCAAACTTCCCCCTCATAAATAAAAAATTAGATTAGGCGATTTACATGGAACTATGTTATTTAAATTTTTCTTAAGTTTTACTGACTTGATTTTTCTTTTTATTCATACGGCTTTCTAGGATTTTTTTGATTATTTTTCGCGTGATTTGGCTTTTAGAATTCTTCTTAGGAAGAACGACTACACCCATTTTTTGCCATGATAATCTTGGATGAGCAGCATCTGAAACAATTTTGGGTTTAAAACCTAACAATTCCGCCGCTTTTTCGATTTCTTCTAGGTTAGGTGCAGGTACCGCGATTTTCTTTGGAACTCTTCGTCCTTCAGATCTGGTTTTGGTTGAGTCAAAGTAAACCGGCCATAAGATAATCTCGTCTTTTTTCTTCATCTTGTCCTTCTAATTTGTTTTAGGTGGATAAATACTTTATCATACAACGTAGTCACAAAAAAAGGAAGATAATAACTAAACTTTTAGTTCAAAACTTATTCCGGGATAAGAACAGCGTTTACAACCCCCTCTCTCCCCGGACGAGAGGTTACGTGAGCTCTTCCTAATGAGGTTTCAATGATGGTTCCCTTCGTGATTACACCTCGGCGGTCATAATCTATGCTGGCATTGTTTTTTATTGTGCGAAGAATCTCAACTTTTTCCGTCTTTCCGGTTAAGTGATCGGAAACGTTTGCGCTCTTTACACTCAGCAACCGAATTTTAATATTACCTCCGCGTCCACGGCTAGTCTTCTTTTTAACTTTATTCACTACAGTTTCTGTTGGGAAACTGCCTTTTTCAAACTTTCTTTTCTTTCGATATGAGCGTTTTTTACCGCTTGAAGCCTTTCTTTTATGCAAGTTACCATGCCATACTGACAACCTCTACACCATCCGCAAGTCTAGGAAATAACCACAATTTAATGTATATAAATTTACCTTTACTTTACATTTTTAGTTTTAGTGTACTCCTCAAATTTTCTTTTTAGTTGGCGTTTCATTTTTGTGAAGTTATGGCTCAAACCAAAGTAATCAGCGAAAAACTTTGTTGTTTTTATATTTTTAGTTCTTTCAACTTTTTCTAGAGTAATTAACCCCATCTTTTTCAATTGTTTATGATGATTGTAAGCTTTTGTTCCTCGTACTTCGATTACATGTGATTGCAGCACTGGCTGATTATAAGCGATATAAGATAGGGTTTTTAGAGGTCCTTCACTTAGAAGCGGTCGCATTGCTAATAATCGAGCCCTAGCTGTATATTCTGACTTTAATTGCAGAACGAAGCGATCGTCTTCCAATTCCAGTATTTCGAGAGCGCCATTATTTTTTTCTTTTCTTTTTACAAGCGTTCTTGCTAATCTTTTAATTTTTTTCTTAGATCGAGTTTTGATGATGGATCCTAATGTCTTTAAATCTAATGGACGACCTGCCACATAAAGCGCGGCTTCTAATAAAGTCAAATCATGTTCGGATGTTTCTTGTCCAAATGTTTCAGGTAATTTCTGTTTCATTTTCAACAATGATTGATCCCCCTGTAAGGGTTATGTAAATCTCGCTCATTTCTTCCTTTTGCCATAAAACAATTTCTCCCTTTTGTGCAAGGAATAGAAGGGTTATGAATGTTTTGATTATCTCTATTTTTTCTAGCCCAGCTATTATCTTAGAGAAGATGATTAACTTTCCTTCATCAACAAAGTGTAGAAGGCGCCGATGCAATTCGCTCATATCCTTTTCTATTTCTATTAAATATAAGTCAATTGGAAGAATTTCTGGTAATGGCGGAGGCAAAATTGATTCTAATTGAGGTCTTAATTTAGATGGACGCTTTTTACCTTTCAGTGTCTCCTTCAGTGCCTCTAGTAGATGCTTTATGGTTGTAGTTGTCAATTCGTAACGAAGCGGATAAATTAGGGGTGGAGGAAGATCCACCTCAGGTTTTGGAGGAATCGGAGGATCCTCCAATTTAAGCAGAAGCTTCGACTTTAGAAGGTATATTGTTGCTGAGGAATCAAGTGCCAAACCTGAGGCTCTGAAATCAAGTTTTTCTTGCTTTATCATTTCATTCATGAAGGAACTTAATAAGAATGAGATGTTTACATCCCATGGTCTTATCTTTTGAATTTTTTGCGGTTCAAAAAGTATAATCCACGGAGGTTGAAGATAAAACGGTTTTTTAGCGGGAGAGGATACTATTATTCAACCCTCCTAAGAGTAGTAAAGACTCTTGCATTCGTATACATTGTATCTGCTTTCTGCTCTAATTACCATTCTGAGATTCACGTACGAGGTTGTGTTCTAACTTATTAAAAATTTTGTTAAGACCTAGAGATATCTTAAAGCAACATTTCATAGATTAAATCGCCTACTAACTATGAAAAAAGGTATATCTGATTAGGAAAAAGAATTACACTTCACGTTTTACAATGCGTTCAAAAGTCGTTGAAACCACATGAGAAACACCCTCCTGCGCATAGATGCCAAATACTCCTTCTGCTTTACTAACCAATTCAGGTTTTAAACTTATAACCAGAAACTGAGATTTTCCAGATTCTTCGATAAGTACTTTTCCAAGCTTTTCAACATGAAAAGCGTCTAGATGTGCATCGATTTCATCGAATATATAGAATGCTGCAGGCAGGAATTCTTGAAGGGCGAAAATAAAAGCAACAGCTGATATGGATCTCTCCCCTCCACTAGCTCCACTAACTATAATTGGAGGTTTAGATGGAAACTGAACAATCATGTCTATTCCACCATTGAAAGGATCCTCACCATTCTCTAGTATTAATGCGGCTTCCCCACCCTCCGTAAGTTTTGAGAAAAATAAACTTAGACTTTCGTTTATTTTATTGAAAGCATTCATGAAAACCATGTGCTTCTTCCTTTCTATTTCATCCATAAAGATAAGGATGGCTTGTTTTTCCTGTTCCAGCTCATTTATGTGTAAGGATAATTCTTTATATCTGGAGATTTGCTCAGCGAACTGTGTTAAGGCTAATTGATTAACAGCTCCAAGTCGTTTCAACTCAAGTTGCATTTGGTAAAGTGACGATTCAGCTGCTACAAGTTGTTCAGGCAAAAGTTTCAATGGTTTTTCGTAGCCAAATTCCATTAATTGATTGAGCCGTTGATCCAGTTGCAATTGACTTGTTTGACTGTTGAGTTGAAGCTTATTAAGTAATCCGTTAGCTTGCTCGTACTCAGTGTCTAATTGGTGCAACTGTTTGTCGATATCATCGATTTGGGAAGTATATTTTTTCACCTCTTCCTTAGAGGTCACATATGAATGAGACATTTCTTCCTCTGATTCTTCAAGATCTAGGAGTTCCTTTTCAAGCTTAACTTTTAGCTGAAAGGCATTATTAACCTCTCTTTCTAGGGTTGAAAATTGTTGCTCTACACTCGCTAGCTGGATTTTGATATTGTCAGAACGCCCTTTGAGAACATTTTCTAGCTTAGATTGAAGCGTTGAGTATTCAGTCTCTATGTCTACAAGTTTTTGCCGCTGCTTTATGATTTTGTCTCCTAACTTTTCTCGCTGAATCTCCATCTCTTGAATTCGGGAGGGGGATTTCTCTTGCTGTAAGTCGTTTAATTCCGTACGTAGATTTTGCATCTCTTTTTGTATATTGGTACGCTGTGTTCTATAATACACGATTTGCGTCTTCTCTTCCTTAAGGAGCTCTTGGAAACGTTGTATAGAGTTTATAATATTCTTGATATCCTGATTGTTTCGCTTTATGGTTCTACTTATTCTTGTAATTTCGTTGTTAAGGGTGGTTGTCGCTTCAATTAATCGTGAGGTTTCCATTTGAGCTTTGTTGATTTCTTCCGTAAATGTAATTATGTCGGTCTCCCTTCCAGCTAAGTGTCCTTGAAGGGTTTTTACGGCTAGATCCAAACTTTCCACAGCAGGCTCACTTGGGATAATCAAAGTAAAGTCGATTGGAGCCCGATAATATCCACTTTCCATCCCTCCACCCGCTTCAAAAAGGTCTCCATTTATGGTAACTGTTCGAAAACCTCTCTGAGATGCAATTAACGCTGTTCTTTCATCCTTTGTCGTTAAAGTATCTCCAAAGACAAAGATTACAGCTGGTTCATACGCTTTCTCGTATTTGACAAAAGTGGATGCAACTCCATTTATTCCCTCAATTTTTGGGAGCTTGATTAGTTTAATATTAGATGTTTCCTGAATAGGAATTATTTTGATTCTACTCAGCTTCAAACGTTTCAATGTTTCAGTGCAGGTAAACGCTACATCAAAATCCCGGACAACGATAGAATCTAACCAACCAGATGCTGCTGCCTCTATTGTTTTTTCGTAACCCCCTTCAATACCTATTAAGTTTCTTAACCTTCCGTAAACACCATCAATTGCACCGATATTACCCAGCTCTTCGATATTTGATAACGCTTTTTCTTCTGTTGTAACTTTTTCTGCCAATTCTCGTTGAGTAACAAACTCCACTACTGCCTCTCTTGCGGAGTTTGCAACCTTTTCAGCCTCCGAGAGTTCCTCTTCTATAGCTTTTTTTTGCTTAATTCTTCGATCAAGAGTTTTTTGAAGAGTTTTAAGCCTTTCTTTTTGTTCTTTCCCTACTTTTTTAAGTTCCAATAGGGATTTATCAAGCTCATTGAGAGTCGATTGAAATGTTTTTCGTCGTATGCTAAGATTTTTAAGTCTGTAAGAAAGAACTTTGATGGTGGCTTTTCCTTGAGCGTGCTCGCTACGAAGGGCTAATAATTTTTGATAAAACTCGCTTATTTTTTTCTCGATGTCTTGGATTTTTTTGCTTTTTTCGCTCGAATTTGCACGTATTTGCACAATCTCCTTCGAGATAGTGTCATACTGGAATTGATCATTTGCGATTTCTTCTGATAGTTGATTTTGATCCTTTTTTACCTGTTCCATTCTCGTTAGGGTTTTTGCGATTTCGTTATCAATTGCCTTAAGCTGTTGAATATTATGCGCGCGCGTTTTCCCGAATCCTTTAAGACTGTCTGTTCCAACATCTATTTTTATTGTTAGTTCAGATAATTTTGTTTTAAGTTCACCTATCTTCCTTTGGGCTTCGAAAACACGAATGCTCCCCTCATCAACAAATTCGGAAGTGAATTTTCTCCATTCGCCTTTGACCTCTTGACGTTGAGACCTAAACTTCCCTCTTATTTGTCTTAATTTATCTACTTTACCTTCCACTTCTCTGCTCTTTGAGGTATAATCACTGACTTTTTTTTCGATTTTCTCAATCTCATTTGATATTTTTATCGCGTTAAGCCACACGATTTTGTTTTGAATGAAGTTGTAACGAAGCATTTCGTTACGCTCTCTTTCTAGGTCATTTACTCTTTTTTGAACTTCCCCTATCTGACCCATAGCTGTTCGAATAGATATATCCGCTTCCTGAAGTTTCTCTTCTGCGTCAATTTTTTCAGCGTTGTATTGAGCTATACCAATCAACTTCTCTATAGTTTTTCTTCGTTCAACAGGCGATATGTCAGTCATGCGGGTAACTGTTCCCTGCATGACAACATTATGACTTGTTGGGCTGATTCCAGCAATAGATAACATATCAACAATGTGGGATCTTGTAGTCCTTCTTCCATTCAGTTGATAAACACTTTGACCATTCTGGGTGACTTCGCGTGAAATAGTTACAGTGTTTAAATTAATAGGAATACGATGGTCCGAATTGTCAAATTGGATAACAACCTTAGCGTTTTTTTGTTTCTTTACCCCCGAGAAACTGCCTCCTTTAAACATAAGTTCTGCAAATTTTTCAGAACGAAGTTTTCTAGAGCTTAATTCACCTAGCCCAAACAAAATAGCATCTAAAATATTCGATTTTCCACTCCCGTTTGGGCCTGTTAGCACGGTGAAACCCTTATCTAGAGTAATAGTGACTGTTTTCGAGAAGGATTTGAACCCACTTATTTTTATTTTTTTTATGTAAGGCATTTACCTCTATCAATTCTCCCTTTTCTATCCTACAAGTCGCTTTAAAAAACCTTCATTAAAACTTTTTAGCCTCCTTGCTTTGTTAAAAATCTTGTTAAGACCTAGATATATCTCAAATTAACATTCTCATAGTCTAGTAAAAACGATTACTTTGATGATTGTAAATCCTGGAGTTTTGCTCATATTTATAATCCTAACTAAAGAAAAAGTCTGAAACTTAAAAAGCTAGAAGTTAAAGTTCCTTAGATTTTTTCCTAATTTTTTTAATATAAGATTTTAGATTTTCACTATTGCCATAAACTAACATATATCCATTTTCTTGCATTCGGTATGAAAGTTCATTTTCATCAGCCATTCTTTCAATATCTTCCTGGGGTCTGTCTTCTGAAATTTGTATTCGTATCCACTGCTCACTACGTGGGAGTCCTTGAACAAACTTCGAATCTACTACCCTTTTTTTTTCATCAACATTACCTCTAGCTTTCTCGAACTTCTTCATCCATTGCTCAATACCTTGTGGTGCAATTTTATCTTGCGCCATTCTAAGAAGACGGGGCTCGAGATTTCCGAGATACATCTCTACTTTCAAAAGATTTTCTGTGTGGGAAGGATCAACCTTTAAAATTTGTATCATAGTCTTAGCTGAACGTAAGTTATTCATAATTTCAGTTGGAATATTTTCACTTTTTCTTCGAAGTTCTGTAAGTAAGTCAGCTAATGCTTTCCACAACTCTTCATAACCCATCTTTTACACCATCGTTTGTGTCTAGATTCAAATATACTAATGAGAGATTGATAATTTAAGCTTCAGGTGCAGATGAACTTTTGGCTTGGTTTCCCTATTTGATAATTTTTTTTGGCTCTCCACTTAACAATCTCTATATTTACAATAGTCATTTAACTATAATGACTAGTTTTTCAGAGCGCCTTTTAGTAAAAAGGTTTTTTAGTCGCAACCTCTAAATACATCCGATAATAATAAGTTAAAATTTTAAAAGCGAGGAGATTTGTTTGTCAATATTTGCGGTGCCCGGGGCTTACGATCGTGCTATAACCGTATTTTCCCCAGACGGGCGCCTTTTTCAAGTTGAATACGCCCTTGAAACTGTAAATCGAGGAGCAACCATAATTGGGGTTACTACCCCCGAAGGAGTTGTATTGGGGGCAGAGGAGCAGATTCAATCAAAATTGCAAGATCCTACTTTCTCGTGGAAGCTTTATGAGGTAGATGATCATATTGGAGCAGCTGTTGTCGGATTAGGATCTGACGCTCGCATCCTTATTGACCAAGCGAGGGTTCACGCTCAGAGCAATCGATTAATGTATGATGAAGCGATTGACCTTGAAATCATTACTAAACGTATTGGGGACGTAAACCAAATATATACTCAACATGCAGGGGTCAGACCTTTTGGAGTTTCTGTGATGTTTGGTGGGGTTGACAAAACTGGAAATAGACTATTCTCAACTGACCCAAGCGGATCCTATAGAAGTTACAAAGCCGTAACAATTGGAATTGGACGCGAAACAGTGGAGAATATTTTAACAGAAGAGTATCGTGAGGACATGAAGCTTGAAGAAGCTATTAAACTTGTCGTAAAATGTCTTATTGAAGCACTTAAGGCGAGAGGAGAGAACCCAAGAATTAAAATAGCAGTTATCCCCTCCGATACAAAAAGATTTAGAGCTTTACCCGATAAAGATATTGCAGCTTATATGAAAGATTTTAAGTAATTACGATGTACTAATACTAACTTACTGAAGTAAAAACATTTAGTGGGTTGTCTAGACTAAAAAAAGGAATTCTTGGGATAGTAGTATGAGCAGACATTACATTCACGAAAAAAGGGAACAACAAAAACGATCGATTGCACGATTAACTCGGGAGGGTGAGCGCTTTGAAATTATTGTTAAACCTCAACCTGCTCTTTCCTTTCAGCTTGGAAAGACTATGTCAGTTTCAGAGGTGCTAATCACAGAAATTATATTCCTCGATGCCAGCAAGGGACTGAAGGCGTCAGAAGAAAAGTTGCAGGAAGCCTTTGGGTTCACAGATCCTATAGAAATATCCAGCATAATCTTAAGGGAAGGTAAGTTACAATTAACTGCAGAACAAAGAAGGAAGTTTATCGAAGAGAAACGGAAACAAATAGTTTCCTTTATATCTCGTCAATGTGTTGATCCGAGGACGAATCTTCCGCATCCTCCTCCCCGTATAGAACAGGCTATGAGCCAAATTCGATTCTCAATAGCACCTTTTAAGGGTGCTGAGGAACAAGCGAAGGAGGTAATAAAACTTTTACGTCCGATCCTACCTATTAAAATGGAGCAGGTATCTGTATCCATCCGTATCCCATCAGAACATGTGGGTAAGGTTTATGGAACTGTAAAAGGGTTTGGTACTATAAAAAATGAAGAATGGCAAACTAATGGATCATGGCAAGCTATTGTGGAATTACCCGCAGGGCTTTACGGGTCCTTTCTTGAGAAGCTTGGTGAAAAAACCCGAGGGAATCTTGAAGCAAAATTGATTAAATAATAATGTAGAGGTGTAATGAAATTGCCCATATTTTATGAACAGAGAGAACTTGTAACGCCCGGTGACTTGATCGCTGATGGAGATTATATGGCTGGTGATAGCACGTACAAGGAAGACGATAAAATTTATGCTACGAGGGTCGGACTTGTAAATTATGAAGGTCGAAGGCTTAATGTTGTTGCTTTGAAGGCTTTTTATGTTCCTAACGTTGGAGATTTGGTAATAGGAGAAGTAGTTAATGTAAACTTAGGTAGTTGGAACCTAGACATTAAGGCCCCACATCTTGCCACGCTTAGAGCATCCGACGTTCTTGATCGATCATTCAGTCCTCAAAGAGATGATTTACCCTCCATTTTTGATGTGGAAGATTTAATGCTATCTAAAATAGTAGCCTGTGATCGTACACGCGATCCTTTGTTGACCATTCGCGAACCTGGTCTAGGAAAGATTTCAGGAGGGCAAGTTGTAGAAATTACTCCTACGAAGATCCCTCGAGTTATAGGTAGTAAAGGTTCAATGGTTAATATGTTAAAAAAAGAAACTGGATGTCAAATCACTGTTTGTCAAAACGGTTTAGTTCTTATTATTGGTAAAACCATTGAAAAAGAACGGCTCGCAATTATGGCTATTCGAAAAATTGATCAGGAAGCTCACACAAAAGGGCTAACAGAGCGCGTGACTGAGATGATCCAAAAAGAGAATCAAGGTGTTTAATATGACAAAAAAACCTTTAACACTGATTAATAAGAAGAACATTCGCGTTGATGGTAGAAAGTTAGATGAATTGAGACCAATTAAAATTGAATTAAACATTATTGGCAATGCCAACGGCTCTGCATATATTGAGCAAGGAAAGAATAAGATCCTCGCAGCAGTGTATGGTCCCAAAGAGGTTCACCCTAGACATTTGGCTTTACCTGATCGAGCTTTGCTTCGATGTCAATATCACATGTCACCATTTTCAGTTAAGGAAAGGAAAAGACCTGCCCCATCTAGGAGAGAAACTGAGATTTCTAAAGTAATTCGAGAATGTCTTTCACCATCTATTTTCGGCGAGTACTATCCACGAACGTCAATCGACATTTATATAGAGGTTCTAGAAGCGGATGGTGGAACGAGATGTTCAGGTATTATAGCTGCTTCTCTAGCATTAGCTGACGCTGGTATTCCCTTACGTGACTTGGTTGCTGCGTGTGCAGCTGGAAAAGTGGAAGAACATTTGGTTCTCGATTTGAATGGCCCTGAAGATAACAAAGGAACAGACATGCCTATTGCATTAATGCCCACCTTTAATGCTGTCACACTACTTCAAATGAACGGGATACTAACAACCGATGAGTTTGAGCAAGCCTTAAACCTCGCTGTCAAAGGTTGTGAACAGGTGTATACGCTTCAGAAGGAGGCATTAAAGGCAAGATATATTAATGTTAAAGAGGAGGTAGAAGAGGAATGACATTCTCCACTATGATTATGCGTGGTCGACATAAACAAATCGCTCAATCGATTTTGAGTGGAAAAAGGTTGGATGGACGCGGATTAACTGATTATCGCGAAATTAAACTAGTTACTGGAATTATTGAAAGCGCTGAAGGATCTGCCCGCGTGTATCTAGGTAAAACCGATGTCATAGTTGGAATAAAGATTGGAATCGGAGAACCTTTTCCTGATTTACCAAATAAGGGGGTTCTCACCGTTAACTCTGAGTTCCGTCCAATAGCGTCACCCAACTTTAGAGCTGGACCGCCTGGTGAAAAATCGATAGAACTTTCAAGGGTTGTAGACCGGGGCATACGCGAGTCCAGTGCCGTTGATTTAGAAAAACTATGTATTATACCAGGAAAGAAGGTATTCGTAATCTTTATTGATATTTCTATTCTTAATCATGATGGAAATCTTATAGATGCTTCCGCCATTGCGTCACTTGCTGCTTTGCTTAACACAAAGTTTTCCAACTATGAGGTAGAAAATGACGAAATCAAAATAAAAACGGGATATACTCAACTTCCGGTTTTAAACCATCCAATAACGGTAACCGTTGCCAAGATAGAAGATAAACTCGTCATAGATCCCTCGCTTGAGGAGGAACGAGTTATCGGTGCTAAGCTTACAATAACTGTAGAGGATAGTGGAAACATATGTGCGATACAAAAGAGTGGATCTGACTACTTTAATAAACAACTAATTTTGGAAGCCGTGAAATTAACTAATGAAAAGATTGGAGACTTACGAAAGATAATCGTTGAAGATTGAAAAGTGGATCAAAATTACATCAAAGTACCTAAAAACTTCTTTTTTTGGGTCTCCATTAAAAATCAATTTTTTATTATAAAAAAAATAAGGCTACGAAATATTCTACTCAAACAAAGGCTTACAACTTGTGTCATTTTCTTTAGGAATCTTTGACTCGCATGGAACATTTGTTTGGCAAAGTCCGCACCCAAATCGTCCCTCGAAACCAAAGTTGGATTTCATATAATTATCTGAGATCTGAAGATGCTTTTTGCATTTTCCTTTGTTATGCCCCTTCTCTGTTATTGCTCCTGCTGGGCAACGTTGGATACACTTTCCGCATGTTCCTTTTGAGAAGAAGAGGCAGTAAGCGTGATGATCATTATACAATTTTTTTGTAGGTGGAATCTTGATGTTAACAATAACTGATCCACAACGCATGGCCTTACCCTTTGGAGTGATCAATCCATCACAAAGTCCAAAGGTACCCAGCCCCGATGTATAAGCTGCATGCCGTTCTGACCATGGGGAGGAAAAACCATAACGCTCAGAAACATTACTTTCTGACCAGAGAGTCTTTTTTTTCGACCAAAGAGGAGAAAGCATTGGCGCTACACCATCGAATCCTGCTTCTTTTAGGGTTATTACTACATGTTTGCGAAGCTTTATATTGACTTCTTCCCCGTACCATCTGGCTCTAGCCCATCTTTCTGAGGGATAGAATGTTTGTTTTCTGTTCTCGAATTTCGTTGCTTCTGTGTGAGGCAAAACCCAGCTGATAATTGTTAATTGATCTGGTGTAACCTTCAAATGTGGAAAAGTTTTTTCAAATATTTCTTCCGGTGTCCAATAAAAAGAACCGATATCTTCCTTAAAGAATTGATAGAGAGGATCATCTCCTCTTGAAAATCCAATAATTGGATTTTTAAAAGCTTTTTCATGTTTTTCTTTGTAGAGTGTATTCGCTGGGGAAGTGTTAATAAATTTTTTTACTGTTGCTTCCAGAAAAGCTGCTAGATCATTAATTCTAACGCATCTCCTTTTTAGTTCATAACATGCGAGAATTCTTATTTGTTCCTACCTAGCGAACAAATACAAAATACAGATCCAACCGTATTAATTGTAATCTTCTTTTTTTTCTTTTTAATGTTTAATAATGATTATTAGATGCATACATGTACAATGACTAATTAATTTTTATTTCTTTAATATTACGACTAAAACTTATGTATTGAACCTCAAATAGAAAAACTTTAAAGGCTCGATCTTTTTTTACATCTACTAATGATAATTTAGGATTATACGAAAAATGGGACGAGTTAAGAAGGTTGGCTCGACGAGAGGATTTGGTGCTCGCTACGGGTCAACAGTAAGAAAGCGCTACATTAAAATAATATCAGAAATGAGGGAAGCTCACAAGTGTCCTCAATGTAATTCTAAGTCGGTTCGAAGAGAAAGCGTTGGTATTTGGAAATGTAAAAAATGTAACTTCACCTTCACCGGTGGCGCTTATACTCCCGTAACAAAACTTGGTGTTGTAGCCAAACGCGCGGCATCCTGAGAATACAAAGATGGCGATTCTCTTAACTACATCTAGGAGACCTGTAAGGAGAATTAGAACATTTTGTCGCGACCTTGTCCGCTCCATACCCAATGTTTTTTATATCAATCGTGGAAAATTAAACCTTGATGGGATAGCTGAAAAAGCTCTTGAATCCAACGCCAACCGAGTTGTCATTGTAAGCCGGTATAAGGGCGGTCCTGGAAAAATCCAGCTCTTCCAAACAAGTACAAATAAAGGTTTAACTCAGATTCCTCCCGTACTTTATGTTGCGGGTTTAAGGCTTCAAAGAGAATTTAAAATAAAGTCTCGCAATATACAATCCCTTATGATAACTATACAGACTAAAGTTTCTCAACAAATATTAAACCTCGCAGAATCCTTGTCACTTTTTCTTAGAATATCAATATCATCGCCGAGGAGAATTACCTCAACGCACGTTTCATCTAATTATCAAGCTTCAATGCATTTTTCATCTGATTCTTCTCATTTTTCACAAATTACATTCTTGCTCTTTCCTAAGACTGTAGAGGTAGGTCCCCGTATTATCATATCTCATATTGCATGGGAAATAAAAAAATGAAAGTCCAAGCCGTTGTACATTTAATTCTTTCATCTGAGAGACGCTCGCAGATTATTTTTCATGCTATTAAACCCGAAACAGAAATAACGCTTACCTCCCGTTCAAAAGTTCAAATTAATAGAGAAGGTGAAAGCTTAACCTTAATTATTGAGGCTAAGGACACCTCCTCTTTAAGGGCTTCTATCAATTCATATCTACGATTTATTTCTCTTACCAAAAACATATTGGATGTTGTTGACACATTTTAGTTTTTCTTTTTGGTTTGTTAAATTATGGTTAAGCTATTAAGGAGTTAACGAAACTGTTTAAAAGGTTTTAATTAACATAATGTTGAAGACATTAGAAACGAATATTAGAGATGTGTAAGTAACAATGGAGAGATGAATTGTAATGAGTGTAGATATTTCAAGTCTTCCACCTAATGTTCAGGAACGACTATTAAGGCTTCAACAACAGCAACAAACGTTGCGAACTATTTTAACGCAAAAACAACAGCTTGAACTTGAGCTTACTGAAGTTGACCAAGCGTTGAGTGAACTTGAAGAGTTGACTGATTCAGCGATAATTTACAAGTCTTTGGGATCCCTTCTAGTAAAATCAAAGAGAACAAAGGTAACGAACGAGTTGAATGAACGAAAGGATCTCCTCGACATGAGGATTAAGGTATTGAGCAAACAAGAGGAGAGATTGCAAAGCCAAGTGAAGGATCTGCAAACAAAGATACAGCGCGATCTGCGTCCGCTTTCACCTTAAGGTGAAAATTTTTTGGAAGAAATAGGCATAGCTACATTGACACCTGAACAGATAGAAAATATGTGCGATATCGCTGAGAAAGCAGCTAGAAAACATATTCTATTCAAAGTTCCCCTACACCGAATTTACGACATCGACATAACCATAGACATCAAAGGTTTAAAACCAATAACCGTGAATGTAGACTTGAAAATCACCTTATCTCCTCTAATGAACGATTATGATGTACAAAAATTAGCCAACGAAGCAAATAAAAAAGCCTTCCTGGCTATTGAAAAAGACTTGAATGAGCTAACGTGCTAATTAGAGGAAAACGCTTTAGTGTAACCGTCAACATTACTCCCCGAGACACACACTACCTTACAACACACCCAGCTTAGTATTTACGTTTACTTAAAAAAAGCATTGAAGTTCATATTGTTAGTTAAAAGGCATGCTCAAAACTAATGCAATTATTTCAATTTTTTTCGTAT
>JAGLRI010000160.1 GCA_023136395.1 Candidatus Bathyarchaeota archaeon
TCGTAACGGGGATCTTTAGTCTACCAGGAAACATTATCAGCATCCTCATAGACATAGTGATACTCTACTATCTAACTCGACCACGTATCCGAGCCTACTATCAATAAAAAACGCATACATCAAAAGTAGCTAGCTAGATAAGCCAAAACACTTCCCTCTTTTTTACTCTTTTTATTTAGAAAAGTTTACAGCTAGTTTGCTAAGATAGTTGGTTTAAAACTATTGATGCTCGTGTGCAATGTATTCCTTAATAGTCTCTGTTCCAGCAAGCATATCCCTTATTCGGGATGCACGCAAAAAAGATGGGTTCGCTGGATGTCTCCAGCATGGTAATTAGGGTATGTATCTATTTTAGGGCAAGTGTTATCCTTGTTTGAATTTGGGGGTTATTGCTGACAGGCTTGCTACTCCTTGTATTCCAGCTGATTTTAATGTTTCAAGTGGCAACGCTAAGATTATTGTGTTGCTTTGGTCTTTGCTGACGTCGTTTACGGTTGAAAGTATTCTTAATTGCATTGCGTTTGGGTCTGTCATGTTTGCTGCAGCTTTTGCTAACATGACGGAGGCTTCCATTTCTGCTTTTGCTTTTATTAAAACTGCTTTCGACTCTCTTTCGGCTTCTGCTTGAACTGCGAATGCTCTTTTCATGTCCCCTGGTAAACTTATGTCTTGTAGTTCGGCTCGTGTTATGTCTATTCCCCATTCTTTGGCCAATTCATCTATCACGTTTTTTAACGTTATGGCTATCTCTTCTCTGCTTTCTAGCAACTCATCGAGAGTATACCTACCGATGACATTCCTGATAGAGGTTTGAGCGTATTTTGAAACGGCTTCATAATAATTCTTTATTTTCAAAATTAAACTTTCTGCGTCTTCAATCTTCATAAAAACTACTGCATCTATCCCAACTGATATGTTGTCTTTTGTGATTGCCATCTGACCTTTCATATCTACTGTTTGCATTCTTAGATCGACCCGTTGTATAGAGTCTATAAAGGGCGCTCTGAAGTGAAGGCCAGTTTCAACGATTTTCACTATTCTGCCGAAGCGGATAATTGCTACGTTCTCCCACTGCTTCACGACGTAAATCGAGCCTGCGAAAATCAAAAATGCTATAATTGCAATGATTCCCGTTAGAATCCAATTAATTAAATTCAAGTTTTTTTCACCTCAATTAAGAAATAGTTACAAAACTACATAAGGATTATCTTACATATCTGGGAAAATATATCAGAAAATTATGTAATATAAGCACAATTCTCATAATCAATAACTTCGCGCGTGCACCACCCTTTCAAATTTAATTAAAAAAAGTGTAGTATTAGAACGCTTGCAACCGCTAATAGGAACTAACGCTTTTAAACTCTAAAATGCAACTAATGCTTTTAAAGAGCTTCTCCGCAGTAATGGCACCTGCTTGGGGGCATTAAAGAAAAAGCGATTTTCTTACTGCATTTTGGGCAAGTTACTGAAGACATTCAATTCACCTCTACTAGTACATTATGTGGAGAAACATATATACTTGATCTTTATATTTTTATTAGTAGTAAATATGGTATATATGGTGGTTAATTTGTATCTTCGAAAAGTTCAAGCTGTAGGATACTCTACGCTGGTGGTTTCCCTCCCAAAGAATTGGACAAAAAAAGTCGGTTTAAAGAAAGGAGACATGATCCGATTCGAGATGGAAGATGGATCGTTGAGAATGTTCCTCGATACTAAAGTTAAACAGGAGGTACCATTAAAATGCGTTATAAACGCAGACTTATGCAATGAACCCGAGTTACTGACAAGAATTTTACACGCAAACTATTACGTGGGGCACAGCGACACAATTCAGATAGAATCAAAGAAAGAACTGAAACGGGAACATTTGGAGGAAATCCGTAACACTGTCGAACGTCTTACAGGCATTGGAATAGTCGAACAAACAATGAATCATATTACTATACAAAACTTTGTTGATCCTACCAAGTTTCCAGTACTCGGTTTAATTAGAAGACTTCACGTAATTGCATCGTCAATGCAACATGCCGCTATCCACGCCCTTGTTGAGCACAAGCCTGAGTTAGCCATTGAAGCATTACGTATGGAGGTTGAAGCCGATCGACTTTATTGGCTAATCTTAAGACAATTACGGTTAGCCATGGATGACCCAGAAATTGGTAAGAAAATTGGCTATGAGTCAACCCTGCGGGGAAGAGGCGTCGTTGGTGATAGGCTTATCGCAAAGTGTCTTGAAGAGATGGCTGATTATACGGAGGACATAGCCAGAGAAGTATTAGAGATTAAGGACTACGATTTCTCATCACATGAAGAAATTTTATTTAGAATATCTGAGCTAAATGAGCTAGTTAAAGATGTCTCAAACAAAACCATCAAAGCATTATTCAAGTTCGACATTAAACTAGCTAACGAAAGCCTCGAAAAAACAAAAGAAATCGATAAAATAGAAGAAGAACTTACCGTGGAGGTGATACGGTTTAGACACATACAAAATATAAAGGTTGTAGTATCCTTGAGATCGATAGTTCGGGATCTGAAGCAAATATCAAGATATTGCAACATGATCGCAGAAATTGTAATTAACAGAGCCATTAGATCAGGAACAAGTGATATTTGGAAACTTGAAAAGCTTTAGAAAGACATTTCATGTAAAAGTGGAGGAGTGCGCGCATGTATGCCTATGTGTGAGAATTGAGAGGGAAAAACTTGTCATCAGTAAAAATATTCCTAAGTAAAATAAACCGTTTACTCATGTTTATAGGTATTTCCTGCGGGTTTCTTGGGGCGTGCATAATAGGTTTCTACCGTGGTCTCGCGGATCTGTTTGGTATCGCAGTGTTTTGGTTGGGTGTGTATTGTGGCGCTCGTTCACTGGAAGATTGAAAAAACCTTGAAATCTCATATTTTTCACATTTTTTCACAATCTCGCCTTTTATCGACTAAAAAAGGTTGATAATAGGGCCCTAAAGGGCTTTCTCAAAAAAAACACGGCTACAGATAAAATATGCATACATTTACCAGACAACCCACAACTAGCTAGCGCACGCGCGGGTCTTTAATAAAAAATATTTACATATTGACATAAACATTTTTGACTCGAAACATACATAAGTAATGACGC
>JAGLRI010000161.1 GCA_023136395.1 Candidatus Bathyarchaeota archaeon
TTTTCCCGCTGCTCTGTTAGGAGGCTTCATGTGGCAACAAGGATTCATGATAGAGGTTCTACTTCTCCCACTTGTACTAGAAGCCCTCTTTGTAATACCTATACTGATTACAGTTCCTGACACCCACGGAAGAAATACTCGATAGCAACAAGCGTTGAACTACATCCACAAAATCCGCGCACATACCTTAGTGAAGAATGCAATAATAAGTAAGTGATTTATCTTCTATTGAGGAAATGATATGAAAGAAAAAGGTATCATCTCGAGATTGATCAATAATATTTTGGATTTGGAGTCTACGAGACTTCCTCTCTGGCTTTTAATTATTATTGTCAGCATTTTATTTACGAGTCTAGGTTTCCTTCTTGGAATCTATGTTCATCCTCTCCTCATGCTACTGTTCTCAAGCGTACCCATCTATCCCATTTATCTTTCGCAATTTAAGGCCCAAAAATATAGGAAGGCGATGATACTTATGGTTGTGTGGGCCATCACAATCTCCTTTTACATAATCTTGTTGACAATGGTTTTTCCTTCATTAGCTTCGAAAGCTGTGATTTCAGGCTCTTCTTATCAGGAGGAGATGTTTCTGTGGATAGCAACGGGTGTAGGTCGTGAGGGAGATCCATCCGCTTTTATTCCCGAACAATTAATTAATGCGGCTGTTTTTACCACTCTTTCCCTCGCATCAGGAGGTATTTTAGCCACATTATTTGGAGCTTATCAAATGAACTACATGAATTATTACGTGGGTGTCCTCCTCTCACAGGTTTTAAAATCAACACCCAACAACCTCTTCACGGTTGTTTTGCTATCTTGGCCAATATACGCCATTATCAGAGTTGCTGGATTTGTTCTCATTGGTGTTGCAACCACTATTCCCTTAGCTAATATCCTTTTCTACAGGAAGGTCGAGTTAAAAACCATCATCCGTTTTTTACTGGTAGGCACAATTTTTATAGTAGCTGATATTGTGGTTAAAATTCTGGTGGCACCCTTTTACCAAGATCTTCTACAAACATTAGTAAATACTGTTTAACTACATTATACCATGCATGCTAATGGAAAACAAAATATTTTTATGGATATGGGAGCTAGCTAGCTTTGGGTAATAAATTTTAATCCAACCAACCAAAAACTTGCTCCGAATATCTTTCTGAACTGTGTCGAAGTTAAATTGGTTTTCTATCAAAGAATATATTTTTACCTTTTACTGAAAGAGGTATTCCTTGTATTTTTCCTTCTATGATCCCCATTTTTTCAGCAGCTCTACCTGCACTAAACATTATACGATTATCAATATTCAATATACTTGCTGTTTTCACCGCGGAACCAATTGCTATACCCAGATCGATTAACTTCATGATTTGTCTACTCTCATCCTCGATTTTAACTCCAATCAAAACAATTGCATCAGCATCTCTTACGTTTTGAGCGTCTCTAATGAAAAATTTTGGACCCTTTTCTTTTCCCATTTTTTCTAGCTCATCAGCCAACTTTTCCTTATCATCCCCGATTAAGATTGCTGTTGTGATGCTGTCTCTTCCACCAGCTTTTGGGGCAGTTCTTGCTGCGGTAACCATTAACCTAGCGGCACTTAACACAGCGTCTCTTTCAGCATCTTCTGAACTAATAATCATACAAACACCTTGGGTAGTAAATTAATTTAGCAAGGCTATAAATTATTTTGCAGTAAATGTAGCTTAGCTTACCACGACATCGGTATGCATGCAAATCCAGGAGGACACCATATACAAGGTTCTGTAATGTACAAATAAGCAAAACTCTTTTTAACTAACTGTCGCTTGATCGATGGTATAGAATTAGAGGTGTTGAAAACGACTTTTAACGTGGTTTTCCTTGCCCATGCTCCCGATGCAGACCCAGAGAAGCATAGGTGTGTGATTGAGACAGGCAAGTATAAACTCTTTGCGGTGGTAGTCAAGAATCAAGACCAAGCGGTTAAAGTTTGTGAAAAACTTGTCAAAGACGAAAGCATCCATTCAATCCTACTCTGTCCCGGATTCACACATAGAAATGTCGCAGAGATAACGGAAGCTGTAGGAAGGAACGTCGCTGTTTCCGTAGCCAGAGGAGACGGTCCAGCCAGTAGAATTTCAGTAGCGGTAAGAAGAAGGGAGCTTAGATAAAATAATAATACACTAGTTATGATTGAGTGAACTATAGTCCTAACTTTAAAGAAAATGGTGTGCTACTCAGATTTCAGCCTATGAACTAATAGTTAAGCATATTTGGGTTTGGGATTAAAGTTTAGTTCCTAGCTAGCTATTTCAAAAAGTTTTAATGTATAGAATGTATGTATGCAAGTATGTATATCCCTAATAAGGGATATACTCAACGATGGAGGGTGTCCTTGAGGGTCTTAAATACGGGGTCGTAACATGAGAGTTCGAACATTTATTAAATATGTACATAACAAATTTGGAAGGCGATTTTTTCAAAGTCGTCATGTTTTCATGGGTCTTTACACGCCTTATTCGGATTCGTTGAATGTTTACAAATTGGTGCACAGATGTAGGAAGTATGGACTCTTGTCGAGGGAGAAGATGTCGGGGAACATGTACAAATATTGTGTCTCGGATTGGGGGGTGCAATACATAGAAGAAGGGGAGAACTTCAGGCGGGATGACGTCTTGATAAAGTTGATGGAGTACATAACGGATGGCGATAAGGAAGGGGACAAGCTTTGGGCGGAGAAGGTACTTGCTCCCAAGCTTCTTCAACGGTTTTTTCTAGGGAGGAAGGTTCAGGATATTGATCCCTTGGTTGATTTAAAGGAGGCTGCGAGAAATGCGGTGGAGACACTGAAGACTAGAATCAGAGATGAGACTATCATAGCTGATGACGAAATTGTAAATGATTGTTTGAAGGATGTGAGAATTCTTTATCTTGTGAGAAGATTCTTTATTCAAATGTATCCAGAAGCTAGAAAGCTACTAGAATTTGAGGACCTTAAGGACCGTTTAAGGTATGTTATATGGGATGCCATGGAGGAAATGGAAAATTCTAAGAAAATCCATACCATACACCATTTTGAGACGAGTTTAGATGCGGGGCGAATGTGGGCTAAACC
>JAGLRI010000162.1 GCA_023136395.1 Candidatus Bathyarchaeota archaeon
AGACCGATTCCAAAAGAGTGGTGGCCAGACCTTTCAAAACCCTACGAGGAAAGGTATCCTGTCAGGTTTCCTGGAGAATAATTTGTGTTTATAAGGAGGTTGATATAGTGGCTATTGAACGGGTTGACCCTGAATTATGTAACGGCTGCGGCATATGTGTTAACAGTTGTCCGATGGATGTAATCAGGATGGATGAAAAAAACAAGAAAGCTATAATCAAATATCCTGAAGATTGCATGTTATGCGAGTGGTGTGCACTCGATTGTCCAACAAAAGCAATAACTGTTACGCCAACAAAAACATCGCCACTAATGGTAAGCTGGGGATAACCAACACAAAAAAAGAATCGGTTCCAGTCAAAAGAAAGTTTTTTAGTTTAAACTCTAAACAAAGACATTTAAATGTAACAATATTTTTATTTTATTTATGAGGACTCGTTCACGAGTGAAGGGACAGTCATATACAAGAACGAAGTATATGCGTGGTTTTCCTCCACCAAAAATAACCAAGTTCACTATGGGAGATCCTAAGGGTAGTTTTGAATATCAAGTTTTGTTGATTTCCAAGAGGGATGCCCAAATTCGTCATAATGCTTTTGAAGCTGTACGTATTGCAGTGAATAGATTTTTAGAAAGTAACTTAGGAACAAATAATTATTGCCTAAGAATATTACCCTTTCCGCATCATATTCTTAGAGAAAATAAAATGATTTTTGGGGCACATGCAGATCGGTTACAAGATGGGATGAGAGCAGCCTTTGGAAAACCTATAGGAACTGCTGCACGAGTTAAAATGAATCAATCAATAGTTTTAGCTAGTGTAAATGAAAATGGTATTGAAATTGCAAAAGAAGCTTTGAAACGAGGAGGATCCAAATTACCTATGTCTTGTCGAATAAAAAGTGAAAAAGTTTTAGTTTAATTCTAAAAACAGCACCTTACACGCTTTATAGAGGGAGAAAAACTTGCCATCAGAACCACTTATCCGTTGGTTTAAAGATTTAAAAAAAGAAGATATACCTCTTGTAGGTGGGAAGAGCGCGAATCTCGGCGAAATGACTCAGGCAGGCATACCCGTTCCACCCGGCTTCGCAATCACATCTTACGCTTTCAAAAGTTTCATCATAGAAACAGGTATCTCTGAGAAAATATACAAGATCATTGAAAAAACCATTACTGATATTAATAATCCTCAACAATATGAAGAGGCTTCCCAAAAAGTTCGACAGCTTATAGAATCGACTCCTACACCCTCCAAAATAAAAAAGGCGATAACAAAAGCTTATCAGGAACTTAGCAAAGGAACGAAGTCGGCTAGTATGTTCGTGGCTGTAAGATCAAGTGCCACTGCTGAAGATTTACCCGATTCCTCCTTCGCTGGACAACAAGAGACCTTTCTGAATGTAAGGGGAAATAAAAATCTTTTAGAAAAAACTGTAAAATGCTGGTCAAGTCTTTTCACTCCAAGAGCCATCTTTTATAGAACGGAGAAAGGCTACAAACATAGGGATGTTCTTATTAGTGTGGCTGTCCAAGAAATGGTTAACTCAAAAGTGGCTGGCGTCATATTCACTATTAACCCTGTAACCGGAAAACTCGATCATGTTGTCATCGAAGCTAATTGGGGATTGGGAGAATCGATTGTGTCTGGTTCCGTTATTCCAGACAGTTACATTGTAGACAAAAACACTCTAAAAATCATTGATAGGAAAATCGCTAAAAAAACGGTAGAGTATATTCGTGATCCGGAACGGGGTGGAAACATTCATTCCAGCGTACCAATTGAAAGACAAGAAATACCCTGTTTAACCAATGAAGAAATTGTCAAACTTGCTCAACTAGCTATACGCATCGAGGAACACTACGGTGGATCACCTCAAGACATCGAATGGGCGATCGATCGAAACCAATCCTTCCCAGAAAACATCTTCATTGTTCAGTCCAGACCCGAAACCATATGGAGTCAAAAAACTGCCAAACCCAAAGCCTTGGTACTACCAACCAAACTAACGGCTGTAGTCAAGGGCTTACCAGCAAGCCCGGGTGTCTATGCTGGAAAAGCAAAAATAACCCTAACCACAGAAGAAGCCGCTAAACTACTTAAAAAAGGAGACATTCTTATCACTAAAATGTCAAATCCTGATTGGGTTCCATACATGCGAATCGTAGGCGCTATCATTACCAATGATGGGGGTGTGACATGTCATGCAGCCATCGTATCGAGGGAGTTAGGCATTCCATGCATCGTGGGAACAGGAAACGCAACTGAAATTTTGAAAACCGGAGAGGATTACACCGTAGATGCAAATACTGGTATTATTTATGAAGGCATAGTCGAAGAACTAATTCCAAAAGCACCAATAGCAACAACCACCATGTCAATCTCAACTCCGGTTACAGCAACAAAAATCTATGTGAATCTATCTATACCCGAAGTAGCAGAGAAAGTTTTCAACGAATCAAAACCTGATGGTGTGGGTCTTCTACGAGCTGAGCACCTCATGTTAAGCGTGGGAAAACATCCTAGACTTCTTATTGAAGAAGGTGGAGAAGAAAAAATGATCAACGCCTTTGCTAACAGTATAAGGAGAGTTGCTGCGGTTTTCGCTCCTAAACCGGTCGTATACCGCTTCCTAGACTTCAAACCAGACGAATTCTTAAGTCTACCTGGAGGTGAAAAATATGAGAAAGAAGCAGGGCACTTAGGTCCAAACCCATTCCTCGGATACAGAGGATGCTTCCGGTATATGAAAGAACCTGACATATTCCGGCTTGAGTGTAGGGCTATCAAAAAGGTTCGAGAAGAGTATGGCTTAACGAATTTATGGGTAATGTTACCGTTTGTGCGCACCCTTAAAGAATTCAAGATAGCTAAGAAGCTTATGGAGGAAGAAAACCTTTTACGAGGGCCTGATTTTAAACTTTGGCTCATGGTTGAGGTGCCAAGCTCCGGTATCCTAATCGATAAATTTATTGAAGAAGGAATAGATGGTGTGTCCTTTGGTACCAATGACTACACAATGTTAATTTTGGGCGTAGACAGGAGTACCGCTGCAGTTCAAGAACTCTTT
>JAGLRI010000163.1 GCA_023136395.1 Candidatus Bathyarchaeota archaeon
GACCTCTACGGTATCCACTGGAAAGAAAGTATACCTTTCCTACCCGCAGAACAGATCCAAAACCCAGATACACCACAACCATATCAGTGGGACGACCTCGATTAAACAACCATCCCCTTTTTTCTCATTTTAAGATTTGAATAGAAAACTGCAAAAAAATAAAATAGGATAATAACATTTAAAACATTTTGATATATCTAGACGAAACATTGCATCTATTCCCCGCTACCAAATTGATACTGAAAAGAGCGATACGGGCGCACCAAGAAACAAGTATACGTAGATATGCTTAAATAAATCAATAATTTAAAACGAAGAGGTGGAACACCATTAAAAAACGGATTTTAGTTAAGGTGTATTCGAAATGAAGTTCTTTCTATCTGGTTTAAGTAACTTTTCAATGAATTTGGCTTTAATAACGGAATCAGTTATAGAGGCAGATAGGCTTGGCTTTGATGGAGCGCTCATGCCCGATCATTATATGTGGGGGCGCATGCAATTTACGCGCAGAAGTAGAGAAGGAGAGAGTGGTCATCCCAGTAGCAACATTATGCATGGAAGAATGGAAAGAGGTGGTCATCCCAGTAGCAACATTATGCATAGAAGAATGGAAAGAGGTGGTCATCCTAGCGAAAATAATGCAACTCTAGAAACGTGGGTTATGCTGGCTTATCTTTCTGGAAAAACTGAAAATATTCGTCTTGGCACTCTGGTTACTCCGATTCCTTTCCGTCCTCCAGGTATTTTGGCCAAGATGCTTTCAACTCTTGACGTCTTGTCAAAGGGAAGGGTGGTGTTAGGTGTTGGAGCTGGATGGTCAAAAAAGGAGTTTGAGGGTTATAGTGAATGGAATGAACCTAAAATCAGGGTTGATAAGACTGAGGAAGGTCTTGAATTAATGATAAAACTTTGGATCGAAGATGAGGTAACCTTCGAAGGAAAATATTACCGGGCGAAGGCTGCCGTTCTGGAACCTAAACCGGTGCAGAAACCGTATCCCCAACTCCTATTCGGAGGAAGAGGAGACCGAATGCTCAAGCTAGCTGGTAAATACGCCGATATCTGCTACATTCCAACGTTTCAACGTGCTGAAGGCTATGAAGAAGGGAAAGAGAAGGTTTTGAAGGCCGCTAAGAGAGTGAATCGTGCTGACAAAATCGCTTTCATGGCTGGCGCCATGGGCTCTAGGACTCCATATGACCAAAAAGAATATTTTAGAAAAGTTGAATCAGCTGTTGAAACGGGTGCTAGTTACTTCCTAACGTCCTTCTCCCAAACTGAAGAGTTCACTGATTCCATGAGAAGATTTGCAAAAGAAATAATGCCCTCATTTAAATAATAAAACACATCCAAAGTAGATTGATACATTTTGATATAGTTAAACGAACCATTGGACCGATTCCACGCTAACATATAACTTCGATGAAATGGGCTTGTTTTACGCTTAATTTAGCATGCGTGCTTTAAAGTCTCTACACATTTCATGAGAAGATATATATAACTCCGTTATGTTTTTGAGTGGACAATGGTGAGTTAGGTCTTTGGAATTAATTGACATCCTCTTTAGCCGAAGAAGCATAAGACGTTATAAAAATAAGGATGTTCCAAAGAATATATTGGATCAGATTCTCGAAGCTGGAAGACAAGCTCCTTCAGCAGCTAATAGACAACCTCTTCACTTCATAGTGCTGACTGATTATGAAATCAAGAGGGAATTATCTAAAGGGCTGTTTAACAGGTTCATCAAAGATTCTCCAATTACGATCATAGGATGTGCAAATACAAGGGATATTCTCACTGGAAAATGGTCCATAGTTGATACTTCAATTGCATTACAGAACATGGTTATTGCCGCTTGGATTCTGGGAGTCGGATCATGTTGGATAGGAGATTTCAAAGAAGAGAAAGTCAAACAACTGCTAAAAATACCAAAAGGTTGGACGGTTGTCGCGCTAATTACCTTTGGGTATCCCGCTGAACAACCAAAACCGAAAAAAAAGAAATCGATTGAGAAGTTAGTAAGCTTCAACAAATTTTAGGTAACTGTGGGTTCTGCAGCTAGCTAGCTTCGCGGCTTTGTCAAATGGATTAATCAGATCGACTTGGGGAATAGCTCATGGTCTTGCAGCTCTTGGAGGCATACTAGCCATTATAGTTCTAATCTTAATCCCAATAATAATGGGTGTGGGGTTCATCGCAACTGCGATTTTAGGAACAATTGAAGGACTAATAGGAAGATTCACCAGAAACCGTCTCTTCTGATAGTTAAAAGAAAGTGAAATATTAAAGACAAAACGATGCACGCGCATCAATTGAATAAATCTTAGTTTGATAAAGGTTTGATTTTTTCCGTTACTTACAGTTAACATTAAGAGTTTTTGCTAGTTGCTTAAAGCTGTCGTAACTTATCCACTCTACCTTGAGATGTTCACAGATTCTCTCATCATTTAATCCCACGCGCCTTGCCTCCTTTACTACATAGCGATAGGCCTCAATCTCGGTGGGTCTTTCAATATAACTGTACTTACTATCGAAGAGTTGCTTACCTTCCATGAACTGTTTTATGTGAACTAACTCATGGATTATGTCAAGATATATATCAACTCTGTCACCATTTTTTAAATAACGTAAGTTAACCACAAGATGTCCCTCGTTGTTGACCCGCATGTATCCACCTATCCATGTAAACTCAACTTTAAGACTGGAGAGCACATCTTCCGTTCTTTCACCAAATAATCGTCTAATTGCCTTAACCTTCTCGAAGCCATGGAAGTAATCAGTAAATGGATATGTTACTGTTTTGAAGCGTAGTAATTTGCCTATGCGGATAGTCTTACCTATTTGCAGTAATTTGCCTATTAATATTTCGCGCCAGTCCATAACTAGAAAAGTTAGAAATCATTACATATACAGTTTTGGGTTTGACTGTGAGTGCGTGCACACCCCCCCGCAACCATTAATTCTTGCTGAAAGAAGTGTAATTTGGGGTTTTTTGTCAGGTTTTTTGCATATGTTCTTACTAAATGAGATAAAACAATATTTTCGTGCTCTTATAT
>JAGLRI010000164.1 GCA_023136395.1 Candidatus Bathyarchaeota archaeon
CCTTGTGCCAAAGCTTAAGGCAAATAACCCTCACGAATTGCGTTTAGCCCACGAAACAAAAAACATGATTCTTAACGCCGAAATGAAACTACGATCCTCCCTCTACAGAACTGAAAGCCGAGGTTGCCACTACAGGGAGGATTATCCTAGAAGAGACGACCCAAACTGGCTGGCGTGGGTAATACTGAAAGAAGAAAATGATAAAATGAAGCTTTCGAAAAGACCGATTCCAAAAGAGTGGTGGCCAGACCTTTCAAAACCCTACGAGGAAAGATACCCCATCAGGTTCCCAGGAGAGTAATTATCACTACCTAATAAGCAGTTTAACAAAGGAAGTGTCTCAAAAGAGTTTGAAGAATAAGAATGAGACAATGTTAATGAAGAGGGAAAAAAGAGAGCGAAGAAAGTTACTGCATGTTTTTTCGAGTATTAATTCAGAATATATACCGAGATGATTGGTTTGGGTAAACTTGTATTTGTAGGTTTGGGGTTACATGATGAAATGGGCGTTTCGCTTCGCGGGATCGAGGAGATAAGAGGGATGGACGCTGTTTTTGCAGAGTTTTATACGAGTTTAATGATTGGATTGTCTATTGAAAAGCTTGAAAAGTTAATTGGAAAAAGGGTGTCAATTGTTACGAGAAAGGATTTAGAAGAGGGGGGAGGAAGTTTGATTTTACAGAAAGCTATTGAGGGAAAAGTTGCGTTATTAGTTCCAGGAGATCCGTTAATTGCAACAACTCATATTGCTCTTCGGATTAGCGCAGAAAAACAAGGAATAAAGACACGTGTTATACATGGAGCGTCGATTGACTCAGCGGTTATTGGGTTAACTGGGTTACAGAATTATAAATATGGAAGAAGCGTGACAATTCCCTTTTCAGAAAATAAATTTGCCCTCGACACTCCGTACAGTGTGATTATGGAAAATAGAAAGATGAATCTTCATACATTGTGTTTCTTAGACATCAAAGCAGAGGAAAAGAGATACATGACCATTAAGGAGGGAATACAGCTTCTCTTGGCAACGGAAAAAAAAATGGAGCGTGGAGTAATTACTTTAAATACCCTTGTTGTGGGTATTGCAAGGGCGGGTTCAAGAGATCCCACCGTCAAAGCGGGATATATAAAAGAGGTGATAACTCATAATTTTGGCGTTCCTCCGCACTCTCTTGTTTTCCCAGGAAAGCTTCATTTCATGGAGGCAGAAGCGCTCATTACTTTCGCAGGAGCGCCTGAACAGATAAAGGAGATGATTAAATAATGTTAAAAGAGCTGTCGTCAAAGTATATTCAAAAAACTGAACGTGTTTTTGAAGAAATTAAAATCAACAGGGACTTAATAACTATTAATGAAAAAAAGATCGTAGATGTCGTCGAAACAGCTAAACGCTATTTAAAAGATGCAAAATACTATCAAGGAATGGAAAAACTCGAAACGAGCTTAGTATCCGTTGCATATTGTGAGGGGTTATTGGACGCTTTACGGTTTTTGGGGATTGTAGAATTTACTTGGTGAGAAAATGAGGGAGAAAAAAATTGTTTTAGCCTCAGGTACATTCGATTTATTACACTGGGGGCATGTGAGGTACTTAGAAGAAGCAAAGAAAGCGGGTGGAAAAAACGCGGAATTAATTGTAATAGTAGCCAGAGATAGTACCATTGAAAAAACGAAGGGAAAAAAACCAGTTATGCCAGAGGATCAACGAAGATCACTTGTAGAGGCGTTAAGGGTGGTTGATGAAGCAATATTGGGTTATGAAGAATTGAATACTGGTACTGTTATTGAAAAAATAAAACCTGATGTGATAGCCATAGGACATGATCAAAGGGATGCAGAAAAGTGTGTACGAAAGATCGTGGCGGAAAAAGAGATAAATGTTGAAATCGTGAAAATTGGAAAATTTGGAAGGGATGAACTAAATAGCTCTTCAAAAATAAAAAGAAAGATCATTGAGACTTGGAGATAAAAACCTCTATTTTCACTTTGTTTCTGTCTTTCAATTTGAGGTGCCTACGAAGGAATACTGGAGCGATAACCTCTATAACAGAAGTGTTGTAATGACTTCGCAGAGCAAAGATCACTGCTCCTTTTATTTTATTGTTTATGAGGGCGAGATAACATTTTACTGGACCAAAATGTCTCAATTCGTCTTTGAATCCATTAATCTCAATTGGGGGGTACGTCTCTACAACAGATCTTGTGGCTAAGTCGTAGTCTGTTGTTAGTTTAAGATTAAGAGTTCCAGGATATGGGTCGAACCCTAGTTTCTCGATGAATTGTTTGCGATATCCATCGAGCGTAATGTAGTAAGCGCCCTCTCCAAATCCAGAAAAGACTTCTCCTTCTAATATGATTGAGGGAGGATATTCTGCGTCAATTGCAGACCGTAGACCATAGTAGACTTTTTTCAGCTCAGCAACACCAGATTTGGTAATTTTAATTAAACAGCCATCTACACTGGCGGTTCTTTCAATCAATCGATCTCTTTCTAAAGCAATTAGATGGCGCGAGGCTGTTTGTTGAGAACAACCGATTTTTTCAGCTAAATATTCTGTAGAGACCTTTATCACTCTGCTACATGCAGCCATCTCAGCCAGCTTATAAAGTGTGAACCAGATAGTTGGCTTCAAGATTCAAAATCCTCCCACTACTAACTTCGTTTTTTGACGTGTTACACGCCTTCACTAACCAACTCTGAGAGTTCATTGAGCTAAAATAGTTTCTAATAAATCTTATCCCAATATAGGTATACCAACTTGAAATATAATAAGAGTGACATATTTTACTGAAACCAAAATGCATTAGCTAGCTAACTAGGATGTAGGAAAACATATATACGTTTGATTTGCTTAAAGAAGCAATCAAGGAAAAGAAAATATTCCAGATAATAAAATAACATTTAAAAAGAAGCAATGATGAAATCTCACTACAATTAGAGGAAGTAAGTTAATAAAAATATATGAGGACAAAAAATGAGTAAAACAGAAAAACCCCACTTAAACATGATCATTATTGGGCACGTAGACCACGGAAAATCAACAACGATAGGCCA
>JAGLRI010000165.1 GCA_023136395.1 Candidatus Bathyarchaeota archaeon
CAACATTAGCCACAGTAACCATGTATTCATCATTTAAGAAACCGAAGTATTTGTCAAATACGGCGTCAAACTTTTTGTTAGTATCAACTTTAGTTAAATTTGCGATAATAGCCATAGCAGTCCAAGTAAGGATCCTATACTTACTATCCAAAAGATTAATAAAAAAATTCATGGAAGGATACAATTTTCCAGGATGCTCTTCACTTAAATCCATCAATACCTTGGCACAACCGTATCTAATTGCTGCTTTAGATGAAAAAACACCGTCGAGAATTAATGGAAGCAAATCAAAGTTTTGTTTAACATTTTGAAGGAGTTCTTTTTTTGTCAGCGATTTAGATTCTAATTTCTGTAATAATTCATTCGTCACAAGACTCACCATTATTTAGCAGTTAACGGTTGATACCGCGTGCGCGTATTTATAAATTTGAAAGCAATATATAGTTTTTTGAGGGATAAAGACGTCAGTTAAAGACGCTATGACAAAAGATGTTATCACAATAGATCTACATAAGAGTGTATTTGATGCAGCGATTCTAATGAGCGAGAAAAGGATAGGTTGTTTAGTGGTTATGGATGGTGAAGTACCCTTTGGAATAATCACTGAGAGAGATTTTGTAAGAAGAGTAATAGCAAAAAAACTTTCATTAAACACAAAGATATCAGAGATAACATCGAAACCCCTTATAACAATAGATCCCAATTTCACACTTAGAGAAGCAGCTGGCGTGATGGTGGATAACAAGATTAGAAGGCTTCCCATAACAGAGGAAAATAAATTAGTTGGAATAATCGTTGTTTCAGATTTTGCACGACAATTAACTAAAAAAACCCTAACCGAACAGTATTTAGAAGCTATGGCACGCTATCGTCGTCACCATCAATCTCATCATAGAAGAATGCTTTAATCTAGAACCCTTAAAGGAAAATAAATAATTATCTTTATGTTTTGAAGCCATAATATTGAAGAAACAACATTATTTTTTTGACGTAAGCATGATTTTTGTCTAGTTTTGAAAAACACTAAAAATAATTATCATTTATGATAGTCAAGGAAATACGAAAAAGAGCTTGCGAGCAAGATAAGCTCAAAGAAAAAAGCTTAGAGGAATGTCGAAAGCTGGGAAAAACAATAACAGAAAAAATCATTAAGGTAAAATGATAATTTCAATACGGAATGAGGGAGATTACGATGAAATGGACATGTATTATTTGTGGATATGTATACGATCCGGAGAAGGGTGATCCTGATTCTGGAATATCATCAGGAACTCTATTTGAAGAACTGCCTGATGACTGGGTCTGCCCCGTTTGTGGTGTATCGAAGGATCAATTTGAAAAAATGGAATAAAAACGAGTGAATGTACGCATATTTTCAATCTAACAATTTTTTGGTAGCCTTGATCACGACTGATTGGGTAATTAAGCCGATTAATTTGTCATCTTTATTAGTGATGGGTATGCGCTCGAGGCCTGTTTGAATCATAATCTCAGCGATTTCATTTAATGGCGTGTTCTCACGCCTCGTGATTAAGTTGTTGGTCATCAGATCATCTACTGTTAACTCGTAAGTTCTGTCACCAGCGAGGTCGATATCCCGAAGAGTGATGATGCCTACTAAAGTATTGTCGTTATTAACTACAGGTAAGGCTCCGATACTATGCCTTAGCATACGTAACCGAGCCAGCGCAACCCTCTTATTTGGTTGGATCGTGTATATACGCTTTAACATTACGTCCTTTGCTAGCATATTGTTCATCTGCTCATCTCAAATAAAGAATTCTCTGAATATTAAAAGTATGTTTGGTATATTTTTTCTTAATTTACTAACTTTCATCATTACTAGCAACTAAACGGGTTATTATAACAGAAAAAGTAGAAGATTACTCCTCCCAAAATATTGAAGGGATATCCTAATATCAATTGTAGTACGGTGAAGATAATTATGTTTTCTTTCTTATTGCTCTCCAGAGCATTACAAGACCGTATATGCCTAGCTAGCTAAAAAGAGTTCCAGACATACAACTCAATCTTCCATTTATTTAGAATAAACCCAATTTAATTAGTAGTTTGTAAGCTAAATTCGTCAAACCTGATAGTGGACGGTGGATCTCTACGGCATCGTTTGGACACATTTCCTTACAACACAGACAACGTACACATCTTGAGTCATCGATTTGTAATTCTACTGATTTATGACGAATAGCGTCCGAAGGACAACGATTAAGGCAACTATCACATCTCTCACATAGTTCCTGATTGATTTTGAGGCTGTACCAAGAGCGGTCGATGGAGAATGATGATAACTTGATCGATAACCAATTCTCTGGGTCAAGAAACGAACCTATTCGAGCTTCCAAGCCTGACCGATAGGTGGAAGGAGGTTGGAAAGTAAATGACTCCAGATTACCCTCGACCACTATCTGCTTTGAGTCTGGTACGAGTTCATGTTCACGTAGAACTGTTGGAATTGGGGCGTCTTGCATCCCCATCATGGTGGCAAGTAAGATATCCATAATTGCTGCATCTTCACCATATAGAATCTTGCCTGTGTGTAGTTTCTTACCGTGAGTTGGCCCATTTCCGGTCATACTCTCAATTGCATCTATGACTGTGAGAGGTATCCTCTCTTTTAAGGCAAGATAGACTTCAACCAGAGACTTGGCAAGCATCTTAAAGTTGTGTCCAGCGGTTGCATGGATTTTTGCTTTTGTGTATTGTTTTATCATGCCCATGCCCACGTTCTTGATAGCTCCAGTGAACATCACCATCAAATGCGTCTTCAGTTTGGGCACGTTAATAACGGAAACATCTTCATCCATCAGCAACTTTGGAACTACAATCTCCTCTACGATTGGTTGACCCAGAAAGTTTGGAAGTTGTATCACCTCTCCCGGTTCATCCTCTAAGTCGATGAACTTAAATGGAAGGGCATCATACCCAGTTTTTTTGATAACTCTTTCAGCGTAACCAGGTACCTGTGGAGGCAGACCTT
>JAGLRI010000166.1 GCA_023136395.1 Candidatus Bathyarchaeota archaeon
GCGATGGGTAGCAATCAGAATTATTTGGTGGTTTGCTTCTAGTTTATCGGTTTCATTTATTCCGTTGTGGAAAGTGGATGTGAAGCTTGCTACTCCTTACATCCTCGGCATTATGGGCACTGCATCGGTAATAATTATGTTAATTTTACAAATTCCAGTGGGGAGATTATCCGACAAAATCGGACGAAAAAAAGCATATTTTCTACTACGACCAATTTCCTATCTAAGCACTATTCTCTTAATCATAGCTCCTAGCCCGGAATACTTGATCATTGTTGGGTTTCTGGAAGGAATAAAACAAGTTAGTAATATGCCATTTATTACTTGGCATTGGGAGCAGGTTCCAAAAGAGAAGAGAGGAAGATGGTTTGGAGTAGAAGGTCTCATGTGGATTTCGAGGATTCCCGCTACCATTCTTGGAGGCATCCTATGGCAACAAGGATTTATGATAGAAGTTCTGCTTCTTCCAATTATATTAGAAGCAATAGTGGTTATACCCCTATTGATTACTGTACCTGATACTCTCGGCAGAAGTAACCGATAATAACTCCAAATACGGCTAGTAGTTAGCTACTTGGCGAATAGCAAATCCAAAAAGGAAGGCTTTTAACAGCGGGTTTAAATTGAAAATTGATGCATATACGGAAAAGGGCTAAGATAAGAGGGTTAAAAGCTATGCTGAGTGTTAGGCGTTTCGTGAAAGGTTCAGATGAACCCGTTTGGGTCGAGGTGTTGAATGCGGCGTACAAGGAATATCGAAGTTGGTGGAAGGGCGCCACTGTGGAGGGGATGCTCGAGCTGGAGAAACGTCCGAATTTTGACTTTGAAGGACGATTTATTGCTGAGCTTGATGGAAAACCAGTCGGCGTAGTACGTGCTCATGTTGACAAGTTGGATCAAGAGGAGAAAGGTTTCATCTACGATTTTTGTGTCATCCCAGACTTTCGCGATCGAAGAATTCAAAGAATACTTCTAGACGCTGCCATGAACGAGTTTGAGAGGCGTGGAGTGAACTTGATACAAACATGGAGTGGCATCAAAAGAAACGATCGTATTGAGCTGTTAGAGATAAGCGGTTTCACGTTTGTTTACAGAACCATCGACATGGAGATCAACCTGGCAGACATTCCATCCAACATAGGAGAGAACACAAAGGTGGTTATCAGATCGCTTCGAAAAGATAGTGAGGAAGACATAGAAATGCTCAATTGGCTCATCAACGAGTGCCACAAAGAAGATTCGTTTCATCACCCCAAAACAGTTGAAGAAACTCGCCAGTCTGTACTTAACAATCAAAGTCTTAAAGGACGAGAATGTTTTTTCGCGGTGCTAAACCGGAGAAAGGTCGGGTATATTGGCGTAGGAATAGATGAGAAATACAACATTGAACACAACGTGAAAAGCGGGCGCATCACGGGAATCGGAGTACTGAAGGCGTACAGAAGAAAAGCGATTGGAACTAGATTGATGCTGGAAGGTCTAAAGACACTGAGGGCGAAAGGAATGACAAAGGCCATGCTTGACACAGAGGACATAAACCCAACAAGAGCTATCACAATGTATGAAAAAATCGGATTCAAAGCCATGCAAGAATACGTGACATACCAGAAACACTTAGCTTAATGCCTGTATAAATTACGTCTAGCTAGCTAGAAGAAGAAAAAATGGGTTTAAACCTAATTTAAATAAAAATCACTTTCATGAACTATTCTATCTATTATTATAATCTCTAATTTTAGGTTAGAGATAACAGGTATTATTAAATACTCATAGATTATTTTTCTTTTCTTTTAATCTTTTATTTTTTAGCTTTAAAAGTCAATAGAGGTGTTTTTCACTAAGCTTTAATGATAAAAAACCTGAAATAGTCTCAGATAAGTATGATTCTCGCCGGAATATGTTATGTTTTAAGCGTTCTGGGACTACTCCATCAGAGTCTTAAGGGTTACCCCTTTGTCTTCAGCGAGATAGGAGGAGTTCATCACGAAACTCTTATTATTTTTTTTTGGGTGCTTGGAACATTTTTTCTCTGGAGACGACCACCGTTATTGACTAAGTAAAAAAAACATTTTCCACATGTATGGGACACCTCGACAAGAGACAACCAGATGCGCACGCATTGTTTAAAGAATGAGCTGTAAAACGGGGCTATACATGAGATTGGACATACTCGTGGGTTGGGACATTGCCCAAACCCTTACTGCGTTATGTTCTTTTCTCATGTATGCATGGAAGTATGCTTCCGCCGTCCTCTGGGAGTTTTATTATTCAGGCAACACTTGGATTTCGTATACGGAGTCGTCTAAAGAGGTACCTAGATCCCATTTAATGGTGACGAAGTCGTCTACCGCTGGGGTGCTAGGGTCTTGTCCAATGTATACTTTACCTTTGCTAGTTCCGTCTGCAAAGAGTTCAACACTGTATTCTTGACCAGCCGAGGTTGTCGTAACGTTACACTCCAACCTATACTCGAAGTTGCCTTGAGTGAGGGCCGTATTAGCTGAGGCGCCACCTGAGGTCATTGTCACGTTGTTTAGAAGTGTGTCACCCGCTGCACCTATAGTGGTCGTAACTATGCCAATTCCTTGGGGTGTTATAGTTAATTCCTCTGTAATGACGAGTATCTCGCCACCAATCGTTGTTACTGTACGTGTTGATGCCGATGAAATAGCAGAAAACACTCCCACTGAAGTCACTGCAATTACAACCAACATAACTAAAACTAGATATGCAGGTATAGGCTTACGCATAAGGCTCAACGGTTTCAATTTTTCAGTTTCACCTACTTTTATGATTTATGAAACTAAGTTATGGTCGATTCTTAAAGAAGTTATGACCCAGACATCTATACCACTAATCGATATTGCAACCTACATAAATTAATGAACTATACGTTCTCTACAAAAGAACTCATCAACTTAACTTGAACGGAGTTAGTCAGGAAGGAACCTTGAATATTGCATGCATTGAATGGTTAGACAGAACTGGAAAG
>JAGLRI010000167.1 GCA_023136395.1 Candidatus Bathyarchaeota archaeon
ACTCCAATGTAGAGTCTTATAGTGTATCCATGTGTGGTTATGGTCCAGCTGTTGCTTTGATAACCGCCGCGAAAACTTTGGGTGCAAAAAAAGCGGAATTATTGTGTTATAAAACGAGTGGTAACATGATGGGCGATTTCTCAGCCGTAGTCGGATACGCCTCTTTAGCACTCACAAAATGAATGTATTTATCCATGAATTGATTCCCAGATAATAACCATCTGTTAGTTTTCATGGTAATTTGCACATAAAATAAAGAAATAACAGAAAAAAATAGTACTAACCTCAACTTTAAAAACTAATGGATGAGTGAAAATTGAGGAGCAAGCCGACGATTTTAAAGCTTGGGGGCTCTGTTGTCACAAAAAAGGAAAAACTGTTTACTCCAAACAAAAGAGCCATCACGAGACTGGTAAAAGAGATCAAATTCGCCAGTGTTGAATCACTCCTCGTGATCCACGGTGGTGGCTCATTTGGTCATCCCGTTGCAAAGAAATATAGAATAACCGAGGGCTTTAAAGATCCCTCCCAAATTATGGGTTTTTCAAAAACCCATCAAGCCATGGTTTCTTTAAATAAATTAATTTTGGACACCTTAATTCAAGAGGGAATTCCTACGATGACAATTCAACCCTCATCTCTTGTCATAACAGATAATGGTAGAATGCAGCATATGGATATAAAAATCGTCTCTAGGTTGCTTGAGTTGGAGATTATCCCCGTTCTCTACGGTGATGTAGTTTTGGATTCAGTTCAAGGTTTCTCTATACTGTCCGGTGATCAACTTGTTTCTTCGCTTGCAATAAAGCTTGGTGCAGATCGTATAATCCTTGGTATTGATGTTGACGGTCTGTATACTTCAGATCCAAAAATCGATCCATCTGCTAGCCTCATCCAACATATCAATCTGCAGGAATTGAAAAATCTTCAATATAAAATTGGAGAAGCTAAGGTACCAGACGTAACGGGGGGAATGCGGGGAAAAATACTTGAATTAATTCCTGCTATTGAACAAGGAATCAAAGCGATTATTGTAAATGCTGTGAAGCCAAATAATGTTTACCGAGCTTTAAAGGGTGAAAAGGTTATTGGTACAATAATTAAGAAGGGTGATAAAGTTGCCTAATCAACTTGAAAAAAGGAAGTTGGATCACATTCAAATTTCTCTAGAAGAAAATGTTCAAGCTAAACATGTAACAACGGGGTTTGAAGATGCTCTTCTTGTGCATAAAGCTCTACCTGAAATTGAACGAGATAAAATCGATCTCTCAACTGTAGTTTTTAACCATAAATTTTCTGCTCCCCTCATTGTGGAGGCAATGACTGGTGGTACTAAAAAAGCAGCAGAAATTAACGCTAATATAGCCCAAGCCATTGAGCAATTGGGTCTCGGTATGGGAGTTGGAAGCCAACGGGTGGCAATTGAAAATCCGAGACTAGAACGCTTCTTCACCATTGCTAGAGAAAATGCTCCGACAGCCTTTCTTATTGCTAACATCGGAGCTCCCCAAATCATTAAGAAGCAGGGTGTTAAGGAAGCTAAAAGGGCAGTTGAGATGATAAAAGCGGATGCATTAGCCATTCATCTCAACTCTTTACAAGAAGCCATTCAGCCAGAAGGAGAAACAAATTATGTAGGAGTTCTTAACAAAATTAATGAGATTGTTCAAACTATAGATGTTCCAGTTATCGTTAAGGAAACGGGATCAGGAATTGCAGCGGAAGAAGCTAAGATGGTTAAAGCCATCGACGTAAAGGGTATTGACGTCGCTGGAGCTGGGGGAACAAGCTGGGCAGCTGTAGAATATCATCGGGCGAAGAAGATTAATGATGAACTTCGTCAAAGACTTGGTGAGACGTTTAGGGACTGGGGTATACCTACTGTTGTAAGCGTTATCGAGGTAGTTCAATCTGCTGGTTTAAAGGTTATTGCTTCTGGTGGAGTGCGTTCAGGAATTGATGTTGCAAAAGCTTTGGCATTAGGTGCGGATTTGACCGGTGTTGCCATGCCGATTTTACGTCCGGCAACAAAGGGTTCAAAAGAAGTTAAAAAAACGCTTCAATTTATGATCCAAGAATTGAGAAACACCATGTTTCTTACGGGAGCGAAATCTATTCAGGAACTAAAAACTATCCCGGTTATAATAACTGGAAAAACAGCTGAGTGGTTGCGGGCAAGAGGTTTTTTACCTAAATTGTACGCAACGCGAAGTAAGTGAGTCAATTTATTAAAAATAAGTGGAGAATGTAATTGAATGAAAAAGGATGTTGAAAAAATGCTTGAAGAGAAAGCTTCTGATGTTGATAAAACAATTGAAAAGTACATTCCACGAATTTTTGATGAGAAATCTCTAGTTTTTAGAAGTCAACCAAGATACAAATTCAACTTGGAAGCATTAAACAAAGGGATAGCTGAACCCATCTGGGAATTTTTAGATAGAGGGGGTAAGAGGTGGAGACCAGCTCTTTTTCTATTAGTTTGTGAGGCTTTAGGTGGAGATCCCAAAAATTTTTTAGATTTCTCCATAATTCCTGAGGTTATTCATAATGGAACCTTAATAATAGATGACATCGAAGACAAATCCGATTTTAGAAGGGGAAAACCCTGCACATATAAAATGTTTGGTATCGACATCGCCATCAATGTTGGAAACGCAATGTACTATCTGGCCTTTCTTCCTTTAATTATAAATAAACACAAGCTTTCCTCAGATAAAGTAAGCAAGATCTACGAAATTTACGTAGAAGAAATGATCAAACTTAGTTTTGGTCAAGCAATGGACATCTTGGGTCATAGAAGAATATCCACCGACCATAAAAACATAGAGGAGTCATATCTTCAGATGTGTATATACAAAACTGGAGCATTAGCAAGAATAGCTGCGAAGATAGCAGCAGTACTAGTTGATGCGAGCGATGAACAACTCGAAAAAATAGGT
>JAGLRI010000168.1 GCA_023136395.1 Candidatus Bathyarchaeota archaeon
AAAACGCTTAAAAAAGATTTAGAAAAGCTAAACGAAGACTTTCAAGGTTTGCTTAAAGAGCTAAATGAAAAATTGATGCAGTTAGAGGCGGCTGGTCCACGAATCGTTGTTCTGAAAACTATCGATGAAATTTTAGATGAAATGAGAGTGACAGATGGTCATCTTGCAGCTCTTGCTGACGTTTCTGAGGATATCGAGCGCATGTACGAATCCTACTCTAACCTTTATTTTGAACTTAAAGAAAAAGTTCGCATGGTCGCTGAAAACCGTGAAAAGGTTTTGGAAGAAGTTAAAACTAGGATGGAGGCGTGGAAAACCGTTATTAATGATCTTTTAAATCACGTAAACTTACGATATCTAGGGATTCTTTCTGAAACCCAGGCAGTTGGAGCGGTTCGATTAACAAATGAACACGACATCGAAGAAGCTGGACTTGGGATACTCGTTGGATTTAAGGGAGCAGAACCAGTTGCTCTCGACGCTTATACTCAGAGTGGTGGAGAGAGAAGCACAGCCACCATGGCGTTTCTTTTAGCTCTGCAGCAACATGTTCGGTCTCCATTTAGAGCCGTTGATGAATACGATTTACATATGGATCCTAAGAATAGAGAGATCATTGCTAATATACTCATTTCCTCTGTTAAGGGATCGGATGCTCAGTACCTAGCAATAACACCAAGTCAGATATCCTTCACGGAAAAGGATGTTCACATAATTACAGTTCAGAATGTTGAGGGCACCTCAATTATTCAAGAGGTAATCTAGTTGATTACAAATGGACAAAGGAAGAAGCTTGGAAAAGAGCGTCTTCAACGAGTCATTGATGTATGCAGATCCGTTGAAAAAGGACTTGATCCTTTTAGTATCGATATAGATGACATCATAACAGTTGTTAGAGAATATTTTCCAGATTGGGACCTACCCGAAGAACTCTGTCTAGACGCTGAAGCCATTCATCAGCTTTCCTCTGTAATTGAACTCCAGAGCGACTGGGTGAAGCGCCGATCAACTTCTCTCTATACTGATCCTTTCCTTCTTGAGGAAAAAATACAGTTGCTTAGTAAAGAAGAAATTGTTAAACTCTTTCTTAAGGCTTGGGATCCCATCGTTGAGTTGGAACAGATGTCCTTTCACAGTTTAACCCAATCCCTAAACTACTGGGCGAGCCTTCTCCCATTAAGCGAGAGGTGGCAAATAATCGCACCCTTAAAAGTAGACGCTGGCGCCACTACTCGTGAAGAGCTGATTAAGCAGAGAATATTTGTAGAGAAGACCTTCTCAGAAACGCTGGAAGCGTTTTGGGAGGAATTGAAGAAAAAGATTGATGGAGAAGACAGAATCCGATATTGGGATTTTATCGGTGCTGATACGTATTTAAAAACAATTGAACGAGCATATATGACGAGTTTTCTTGTAACATACGGTTATGCAACCTTAGAAATATTCCGTTTAGAGGAAGAAATCTTCATTAAACCCTTTAAAAAACAGAGGTCTTTGCTCGGAAAGAAACAAATGAATTCTATTCCTATTTCCATTAATATTGAGGACTGGAGAAAATGGAGAGAAAGCAAGCAAGAATAACAAGAAAAACATTCTATGCACGGAAGATCAAGGAAGCAGTACACCTCCTATTTTTCCAGCATCATAGAAAACCTGGGGTGAAGGGGTGGGAATTAAAAAGGCGTCTGGGATCAAACTATCCAAAAATGCTTAATATTCTAGATAATTATTTAGAAAAATTGGATCTGCAGGTAAAGACTATCTTTGAAGAGGGGAAAACTGTTGAAAAGCCCACCCTAAAGCATTTAGATAAAGCTCGATTCTATATAACGCTTCGGGGTGATCTTAATTCTGAAGAAGCTAAACTCATCGGTTGGCGTATCGATGACATAGCCGGTTTAGCAATAGCTATTTCTTTCATTACATCTAAGGGGGGAGTGGTTCCTCGTAAGGATGTGGAAAAGCTTCTGCGAAACAAGCTTCCAGACTGGAGAGTTGATATGAATATAAAACGCTATATGCAATCTGGTTATTTAGGTGAAGACGAGAACGAACAATTATATCTAGATTGGAGAACCCGGGCAGAGATAGATCAAAAAGAACTAGTGGAACTAATACTCACTGCGGATTTGAAACTTCATGAAGGTGATTAACGCCTTATTCTTTCAATTTTTCTTAAGCTTGGTTGATGCGCAGTTTCCATGATGGAGTGAATGTTGCAGTTTCCATTGGAAACGTTCGGGACTTAGCGCTATTTCAGTATGATATGAATGATATTCGAGAACCAAATTAAATGTCAAGAATAAATTTGACTGTTACTGCTTCTGGTTCTTTCACGATTTCCATTCTATGATATGTTACCGCTTTAACCCCAACCCTTTGTGTGTGCTTATTCGGATCGAAGGAATCACCCCAAATTTTAGCTTTTAATCTTAGACCATGAGACGTTTTTTCTATAACTGAAATCTTGAACCGGGAGAAAAGATTGTTAGTTATTTCAAATCTTACCAATAGTTCCTCTAACCAATTATAGAGAAGGGCGGACTGATCTCGCGCTTCTACTTCCACTATATCTTCTACATGTGGTTTAACCTTATTAACGTCAGTCATAACTTCGAAGGTGGCTAATGCCGCGTTCTCAAAAGCTTCTTCTAAGGTTCTTCCATAAGCAGCTATATATGCGTCAGCGGTGTGCTCTAAAAAATCGTATCGTTTTTGCATATCCATCGCCCGCAGCTTGCTTATAGATTTTACTGGTGATACATAAAAATCTTAGTTGGAGCTTAGGTTTAAATAACTTTTTTATACATTTACGCTCTTTTGTATCTGAAATTTCTGGGTTATGACGTTTCATATCTTTTTTAAAAGCACCTCTTATCATATTTTTAATTTGATTGTT
>JAGLRI010000169.1 GCA_023136395.1 Candidatus Bathyarchaeota archaeon
CGATGACACGACGACGCATTGCATCCAGATTGTATGAACAGAAGTATGTAAACGTCAAAAATTAAAGTAGGTCTTAATGTTTACATTAGGGTTGCATATGTCGGATACTCAGAGTAAGAGAAAGAGCTTGTGGGTCGCTGTAGCGCTAAGCATAATCTGGGGAATGGGGCATTTTTATTTGAATTATAAAATGATGGGCATATTACTAGTTGTTTTAGAAGTTTTGTATCTTTTTTCATTTCAAACATCGTGGATCTCGATCATCGCTTTTATATTCTGCACTATCATCATCTCTTTTGATGCCCTTAGGAAAGCAATAGCCATTCGGAGGGCTTCATCTCTTAAGAAAGCTGATTCAACTCAGAAAACTAAGCATCCAGAAGAATAAAATAATTATTTCAGCTTGACTGTTGTTTTTCAAGCTTCTTTGAAAATCGTTTAGTTGAGACATCCATCATCGTTACACGTATACTAATCGATGTAGACGAATAAAAATGAAACTAACAGATAAATGGCAATATAGAATAGTGACTGTTTCTTTTTACTATTAATTTTTAGGCTTTTACTATGTAGCTTCATCTTTTCTCTTTAAGTTCATTATTATAAATTATCGTGGAATGTCTTCAGAACTTCTTCGGGGTAGAGTTTTAATGCTGTGAACCATTCTATTAATTTTGTCATCCGCTCATTATCGTCTTTCGGCAATTGTAAAGGTCTACCTCGTGCATCTATGACTATACCGACAGTGCCTCCCATAATCGACGTTTCCAATTTACGTCCAGACCCAGCGCCTACATTAAAGCCGCGTCTTGGGGTTATGGTGGCTTTTGCTTCTTCACCTTCAGCTAGTGGAATTCTTTTGATCTCCCCGAAACGAAGTTTTTCATTTAGGGTTTTTCCATCGGGCATTTCAAGGGTTACTGAGATAACATCTTCCCCGGGTTTGGCAGTTCCTTTAGGAGCTATCACGGTTCCTAATCTCAATAGGCAATCTTTATCGAAGATTTCCCAAGCAATTTTCTCCTGTACTGTAGATAATACGCCTAGGTGTGGCATCATGAAAACGCTGGCTTGGAACAATCGTGTCACTCCCTCAACCGAGAAGCCGTCGGTTAAAACTAGTAATGATTGAACTCGTCTAGGGGCGTGGGATAATAATCCACCTGTACCAACTACTATGTTTATTTTAAGCAAGTCTATGTAGGTTTCTTGTTGTGCTTGATCAAACAGATCCCCAACAGTTCGTTCAATCTTTATCCCTTTCAATCCCCTAGCTAAGGTTTTGTGGTGTTTAAGACCTAGCCGTAAGGCTTCCCTAGCCACAGAGTGTTCAATTATGAGCCCTTGGGTAGATTGAGGAATTGTTGTAGGACGTATCATCTTGTTCCGCAACCGATTGCGAAGATTACGTTCATCTAGTTCGAAGGGAATCCATCTTGCAATGTTCTCAATCTTCGCTTCTTTCATAACGTTACAGATACTGTAGCTCATACCCAGATTTGCACTCACGGTTCTAACGAATTTGCCTTCTACTATGGAGTAAATGTTTGTTGTGGCTCCACCAAGTCCGACACCTATTGTGTTGGTGTTGAAAGTTTTAGCGATTAATTGTACCATCATGCCCTCCCCGGCTGGAGTTGGCATTATGGGCACGTCAGTCCACGTCATAAGTTTATCATAGCCCGGTGCGTGAGACATCACGTGTTCCATGAAGAGTAGATGAATCGCCTGTCTGGATGGTTCAATATACTCCACAGCGAGGGTGGGACGTATGTTATCAACAATCTCTAGAGATACCTCTTTTCCAATTATTTCGGTGACTTCTTTTCGCACTGCCTTGTTTCCAGCGTAAACAACGGGAAGCTCGTAATTCGCACCTAACCTAGCCTTTGGTTCAGACGCTTTGATAAGTTCAACCGTTTGAAGTATGTGGGTGCGATCACCTCCATCAGTTCCGCCTGCGATGAGAATCATGTCTGGACGTAGGCTTCTGATGCGTCGAATCTTGTGATAGTCTTTTCGACCATCATCAATAGCTATCGTATCCATGACTATGGCTCCTGCTCCAAGCGCAGCCCGCTCAGCGCTTTCAGCCGTCATGCTCTTTATAAGCCCAGTACACATCATTTGTAAGCCTCCACCGGCGCTACTCGTTGTAACATATATGTCCACCCCACGATCTTTCTCTCCGAGAATAATTCCTGCACCACCCTTTGAGAGAATACTACGTCCAGTTAATTCTTCAACTTCACGTACGGCATTCAGTACACCCATGGTTACATCTTCAAAGGGTGCTTCAACTGTTGTTGGTGCTTCACCACTAACTACATAACGGTATTCACCCCCCGTCTTCTTGAAATACCTCGCTTTAGTGGTGGTGCTTCCAACGTCCGTCGCTAGTATATACTGGATCTCCTTAGTTTTTCGTGATAAGGTTGCCATAATCAAACCTTCAAGATCTTATGGGGTTCCATAAAACAAAGTAACGTATTTAAGTTTTTTTCAAATAAAAGGTGAAGTGTTTTAATTTATGATGGAAAAAGATAATAAGTTGTTTACCTTTTTTTGTCGATATCTGTGGGAATTTTATGGAAAGTGCAGAAACTGCAGAATCAATCTATGCATACACACCGGGATTAAAAGTTAAAAAAACATTGAAGATCATAAAGGTTAGGAGGCTTCCATTACCCGGCGAAGTACTCGTTAAACAAGGAGAAAAAGTTTCCTTTGACACCGTCGTTGCAAGAACCTTTTCTCCAGGAGAACCTTTTTTGGTTCGTGTTTGGAACGCCCTCGGTGTTGAAACAGACGAAATCGAGGAATATATGAAAAAGAAGGAAGGCGACCACGTTGAGGAAGGTGAATGTATAGCTGGGTATAC
>JAGLRI010000017.1 GCA_023136395.1 Candidatus Bathyarchaeota archaeon
TGCCCCGCTGCAAACTTTTGCCAAGAATCAACCCAAGTTCCATTTAGAATTACAAAGGGGTGGTCGGCGATTAGGGTTCCCTTTTCTGGGTATATTGCTACTAACGGATCATTCCATTTCTTTTGGGCTTTTAATGAATTATCGAGAACAACATTCTCATATATTCCAAAAAATTGTATTGCATCAGGACCATTCTCAGCAGCCCAAGCACCTAAGAAACCAGTGCTCTTTCCATAATATATTGCCTTAGACTCAATAGTACTAACTATTTCAATGATGGTCTCGTTCTTCAAGTCTTCAACTGTCAAGTCTTCGGGCTTTTTGCCGGCAGCTTCAGCAAACTCTAATACGACAGTCATTGTTCCCCCGTTGCTTAGAAGTGGATCGGGATGACCGTAATTGAAGTCAACTCCATCCATAGCTAATTGATATAAATCCATAAAGCCACTTACCTCACGTTGTTCTATGAATGATCCCCAGCCAGCCAAGACAACTGGGGAGAGAACAAGGGGTGCCCAATCTATTGCAATATCATAATTGTTGCCTGTGACACTACGCCATTTTGTATTGATATAAGGTATCCAAATGCTAGAAGCGGGGCTCCAAACTGCTGGCTTCTCACTTCCATCCAATATTCGGTTAACAGTATCATGAGTCCCAGTTACAATGAGCCTGACATTTACATTTATCTCAAATCTTTCTCTAAACCATTCCTCAAATCTGGGGGTGACTTCTTCAATCCATCCCTGTTTCTCACTTGTATAGAGAAACTCAAACTCGATTAAAGTTGGAATTCCCCCCGTTCCAATTTCTTGTCTTATGCCTGAGTAGAGAAAGGAAACTACTGAAAATGCTGCAAATCCTATCAAGATCCCTGCTAGAAGCAGTAAATAACCCCTTTTTATAAACAGCATTATTCTCCCAACTTTAATGCGTCCTCATAATATTACATATCACGTCGTAATGTTAATCGGTTAAATATCTTAATGTAAAACTTTCTTATTATTATCACATAAAGAAATTAATAAGCTCAATTTAAAATGTAAGTATACTGAACTTTACTATTAAGTGGGAAAGATGAAGGAAAAGGCGATCTCTACTTTTTCTCTATGTAAGGAGTATAGGATTGGCGACAGTATAATCAAAGCTATAAATAATATAGATCTTGAAGTTACTATAGGCGAGTTTATTTCTATTTATGGACCCTCAGGTGCGGGAAAAACCACGCTTCTTAACCTTATAGGAGCCATTGATACACCCACCAGCGGAAAAATCATTGTTTTTGGACACCACATTAACGCTTATGATGGCGCTGACGAAGACTTCTTAGCGACATTCCGCGCCACAAATATGGGATTTGTTTTTCAATCCTACAACCTCATTTCCACCCTCACCGCTCTCGAGAACGTTGCTTTCCCCAACGAGCTAGCCGGTTGGTCGGGAGAACGTTCTCAAAAACGAGCAAAAGAGCTCTTAAAGCTAGTTGGTCTGCTGCATCGGGCTGACCACCTTCCCATCCAACTTAGCGGGGGAGAACAACAAAGGATTGCCTTTGCTAGAGCTTTAGCCAACAATCCTCCACTATTTCTTGTTGATGAACCCACTGGAAATTTGGATGTTGAAACAGGTCTCGAGATTATCAGAATTTTAGAGAAGTTAAAGGTAGAAGGAAAAACGATCATTGCTACTACGCATGATGAAAGAATCTTGGGGTTGGCAAACCGCATTCTACATCTGAGAAACGGTAGAATTGTGACGGATGTTGGCAAATGAGTGACCTAGGTTTTCCAATAAAGGATTTAACCAGAAGAAAATTTCAAACGATCTTAACCATTATGGGTTTGACTCTTTCTACAGCCGCAACAATTTTTCTCGTCACCTTTGGGGAAAGCCTTGGTTTCCATGTTTTCCTCATAATGGGTGAAAAACTTACTATAGGGTTATCTTATGTGTTTTCTCTCTTAATTATCATAATTGGGATCTTAACCTTCTTGGCAGGAATTTTAGTAACGTCTTCTCTTGTTTCTACAAATATGTATGATCGGACTCAAGAAATTGGAATAATGAAGGCAATAGGATGCCTAACCAGCTCAGCAATAAGTTATTTCATCACTGAGCTATCTATAATGGTATTTACGAGCTGTGTAGCTGGAACTTTTTTAGGAATTTCAGCACGTTATATATGTATTAATGTCTTAAATGCACTTGGTTTTTCTATCCCACAAAAACCCATTAATTTATTAGTAGTTCTCCTCGTTTTTTTCGCTTTTGTCATCTCAACTCACCTTCTCGGAGCACGTCCAATTCTTAAAGCAAATAAGGTAAAGCCAGCTAAAGCTTTATCACCCCTTTTTTCCCTTGAACAAACTGCAACATTAAAAGGACCTGTATTTTCAAAGAGGGGTTTCACCTTCAAAGTGGCGTTTCGAAGCTTAATGAGAAAAAAATTTGTGACCCTTCAAGCAATAATTTGCCTCTCAGCTGTTTTATGCTTAATAACTGTAACCGTAGCTAGCGGAATGATCGCGAACCAAACAACCCAGAACTACGTTGAAAGAGCCATCGGCAGAGACGTGATTCTCATCGCTCATACCAATCTTTCTAGGCAATATGAAAACTTGCTATCCCGATTCTTTGAGGAAAAACCGATAGAACAAATCAACTATTCTGATCCAGAATATTTCATTGATGAGTCTCTTGTGACGGAATTAAATTCTATTCCAAAAGTTATTCAGGTTGATCCTCGAATTATTTTTGAGACAACAATAGTCGAGGTTCCTAGCATAGTCATAGATCCAGAAGAGGAGGAACCATACAGAATAATTGGTGACAGCAGATCAAGAAAGACTTTCGTTATAGGCATAGACACAGAACACGTTATCAATAAATGGTTGATTGAGGGAAGCGTTCTCAATAGTACTGATATCTATTCTGCCCTTATCGGCGACTCATTAGCATATCAAAACTTTGATGATGCTCAAAAACAAAGCGTCCTGATATTCAACGAGAAGTTCAAAATAGCCGGGGTATGTTTAGATCCCCTCAACAATGGAGATGTGGTATATGTGCCCCTAAAACCCCTTCAAGACTTCACTAAAAGTTCTGGCTATAATCTCCTTCTACTCAAAATCGATCCTACAAACCGCTCAAAAATAATTACCGAAATAGAAAACAGAATTTCTGGGAAAGCTTTAGATTATTTAGAGCTAAACACGATATTGGATAAACACCTCGTTTTCCTCAACAGCATATGGTCCCTCATCATGGCTCTACCTCTCTTCTCTCTGGTGACCGCTTCTCTTAGCCTTCTCAGCTTTATGATGCTATCCATCACCACAGGTCAACAGCGAGAACTCGGCATCATGAGGGCTTTGGGCGCTAAACCTAGAACCATTTTGAAAATCATCTTTTCGCAGGTCTTACTTATTATACTAACAAGTGGAGCTATAGGTATTTCTACAGGATTCATTCTTACGTGGTTTTTCCTCATTCTAGAAGCTGTAATTTCTCCATTTACAATTGCCGTCATTATAGGATGGTTACTTCTTTCTCTAACCTTAATCTGTCTAACTAGTTTATACCCCGCTGTGAGGATCACAAAAAAATCCATTGCCCAAATAATCTCTTAGTCAGAAACCTTTAGGTATATTTTCTTACAAAACATGTTTTATTACGGAAAGATTAAAACAAAGGACGCAAGATCTTAAAAAATTAAGCACGTCTTTGCATGAATTGAAAAATTTTATTAATTAGAACGGTGTGAAGGAAATCCCTATTCTCATTTGTTACTTCAATAATTTTTGCATCTACTTTTATTTTATTAATCAACAAATCTTGTGTTCTATAGTGTATTGTTCCTATCATTGGCTTCTTACTATTTATTACCCCAATTACTGCGTTTTTAAAATCAGTCGAAAACAACTCCATTGGTCCTATCTCATCTACAATAATAATGTCAGCTTCCTCTACCGCTTTAATAATAGAACTCACACCAATATTGTTTAAATCACTTAAGTTGACACGATATTTACCCACCCTAGGACCAACCATCTGGTTTATGTGAGCTAACCATCCCTTCATTCCAGTTGCCAAGTCAACTATTTCAAATCCCATCCGAACTCCTCCTTTCCGAAATTCCTGACTCACCATACCACCAATTTTATAACCTTTAGCCCTCAAGATCTCCACAGCTTTAAGAAGAACACTTGTCTTACCTACACCCGATCGTCCAGTCAAGAATATTAGCCGATCCAAATTTACTCACCAAGAATTTATTGTTGCTAATCCCCTCATTTTATCTCTAATGAATAATCAACATTTTTTACAGTAACATTTTGTTTGTGCGTATATTTTACAAATTTACGATTCTAAGCGAATTAATTGATCTTTCAACAATTTCCTCTATGTTCAACTCTTTCTCAGCTTCCAACAGTTTTTGCGGGTCAGCTGAGGTTGTAGGCTTCCTCGGAAATGCTGTGCACTCCTTCGCTCTCTGGGTTGAAACTTCATATGTTCCGATTTTTCGTGCTATTTGTTCTGTTTCCGTTTTGTCAAAACCTAGAAGCGGTCTATGTATGGGATATTTCACTGCTGCTGTAGTTAACACTCGTAGGTTTCGTAGTGTTTGGCTAGCTTGCTCACCAATGGCGTCCCCCGTTACGATTCCTTCTGCCCCTTCCATGTCTGCTATTCGTTCTGCAACGCGATACATCATGCGTTTACAAAGGATACACGTTAATCGCTCATTGCACTTTTCCTTTAACTCAGTAAGTGTTTGACCGTGTGGAACAACGTACATCCTTCTCTGGAAGCCTATTGCCCAATCGAATAAGACTTTAGCGGCATTTAAGGCTCTCTCGGTTGTACTTTCATCCGTAAACGACGTGTTATCAAAATAAATGGGGACTATCGGACATCCCCTTTTCATTATTAACCAGTAGGCAACAGGGGAATCTATACCTCCACTCAACAAGCAAACTGCTTTCGGCTGTGTACCGAGGGGTAATCCACCTACTCCCTTAATAGTCTCGGTGTATATGAAAGCTCTGTCTTCTCTAATTTCGATGCCTACTTCTACATCCGGATTTTCCAAATCTACCCTCAAATTTAGTTCTGAAAGTTTGGTTAATATCTGGTGTCCGACTTCTCTGCAGATATCTAAACTCGTATATGGGTGATCTCCAACTCTTCTACACCTAACTGCAAATGTGTTTCCTCTATGGAGTGCAGAATTTGCTACAAATAGGCTCTTAGTGACTACGTCACTAATTTTTGATGTTGTCTCAAAAGCGGGAGAAAGAGAGGATATTCCAAACACTTTAGAGAGCTTCAATGAAGCTTCCTTTGTTATGGATGTTTTCAAGTAAATTCTGCCATATTTTTTGATGACATTAGTGTATTTAATTTTATTGTAGTTTAACACGTTCTCTATATTGTTCCGTAAACGACGCTCATATATTCTTCTTGTCCATTCACCTTTTATTCCTATTTCTCCACCGTATCTAACGATTATAGAGTCAGAAGTGGGTAATTTTGTGTTTTGAGAATTCTGCAAAAGAGATCCCTTTTTAGATAATTGTTAATCCATATTTCTGAGCTATCTCTTGGAAAGCATTGGCTACGTACCTTATCTGATCCCACGATAAACCGTATGTGTTAAATTTGAAGTGCTTCGTTAAGCCCGCTTGGATGCCAACAATTTTTCTCTCCTTCAATTCATTATAAAGGAAGAAACCTCTTCGTTTGTGACTTTCTGAAACGCTATAAAAGCCGGGTGTTTCCATATTTATTAATGTATGTTGTTTCGGTTTGATTCCTAACTGTTTTGTGTCCTTAATCCTTTTCATTTGTTCAATTAAGTATCGAGCCTTTTTGATCTCTTCTCCCCAATGTTGAACCCGTTTCACAATATTTGGAAAAGACGCCATCAAAGTGAGGAGTGGAGTCCCCATATTTGTACAACCAAGCAGACCTAACTCTTTTACTGGAAACTTTCGTACCTCCAATCACCAACAATTTTTGACCTTACCAAGATTTTATCTGCCATTTCCTCAGTCATTGCCAATATCCCTGTAGGTCCACTCGCTGCCCAGCTCTTATGACCACTGCCGACTAGTATGTCGACTCCCAAGGCTTCGCCATCAACTGGCATCACACCCGCTGTATACGCTGCATTGAGCAATAAGGGTACACCATACTCTTTACATATTTTACCAACAACCTCAACATGGTTTAGGTTTCCATAAAGATAATCAACATGAGTGAGGAGAACTACAGTAGGCATTTTTCCTACCTCTTGCTTCACCTCCTCTATCTTTTCAGCATAGCCTTCTACGTTTACCTTATACTCTGGATAACCACTATTAGGAACCTCTTTTATCCTTAATCCAACTGCTTCAGCAGCTAAATACGTTGAACAATGAGCAAGACTGTCAACAACTACATAATCACCAGTTTCACTTAGCATAGAAAATGCGATTAACTTCGCTCCTCTACATCCTGCCACGATCCTTCCAACATCCATATTTAAAAATTTAGCAAGGTCCTCTAAAAAGTCATAAACCGGAGGTCTCTTAATCATATCAATTCTAGCTGCTTTTGGTGGGCACCAATCACAAACTGAGTATCCATCCCCAAACTCTAACAGGGCTTTTCTCGCTGCCTCAGTAAGAACCCCACCTCTCTGAATGGGATTAAGGTTTATGTACCTTTCCTCTGAAAAGTCTCGCTTGAGATGCTCGTATTGTTGCAACCTGTTTTTAGGTATCGTTAACCTCATCCCTCCAAAATTGTTCTACACTAATTAAATCATATATAGTTTCTCGCGTTTTTTCACAAACTTGTTCATACTCAACACTTTTAAGAGTTGGGAGAGAATTTGAACCCCTGGTCAACGGTCTGCATCCGTTTGCCTAAGCCACTCTGTTACCCCTACTTCTCAAATTGGAAAGCATATTAGATGGTTATAAATTTTCGTTGAGTATCACTTGTTAAAACCTATCGAAAAGTACATAACATAATTGTAGTGGGGAAATTATTATGCGTGTTTTTTATCAATATAGTAATTAGGAGATGAAAAAGTTGGAAATCACCCTTTCAAATCTCGAGCTAGAACGGTATGATAGACAGATGCTGATTTCCGGGTGGAAGGAGGAAGGGCAAAAGAAACTAAAATCCGCAAAAGTTGTCGTAATGGGAGCTGGAGGATTAGGATGTCCCGCTTCGCTCTATCTTGCAGCAGCAGGTGTTGGTAAGCTTATTATTATAGACAAAGATAAATTTGAGTTAAATAACTTAAATCGTCAGATTCTTGGTTGGCAGAAGGATATTGGACGCTTTAAATCAGTGGCTGCTGCTGAAAAGTTAAAGGAACTTAATTCATACATAGAAATCACTCCTCTAATCCTTGAAATTAAAGAAGATAACATTCATGAACTCATCAAAAACGCAAGTGTTGTGGTAGATGCTATGGATAACTGGAGAACTCGCTTTATTATAAATAAGGCTTGTATAGAAAAAGAAATTCCTTTTGTTCATGCAGGCATTTTTGGTTTATATGGTCAACTAACTACAATCATACCTAGCAAAGGACCTTGCCTTCGTTGCATAATACCCAAAACTCCTAAGGAAGTTGCGACTTTTCCTGTACTTGGTGCAACCCCAGCTTTTTTTGCAACACTCCAAGTCATGGAGACCCTCAAGCTTATTGTGGGTTTTGAAAAAACCTTAACAGGCAGAATGCTTGTTTTTGACGGGAAATACATGGACTTCTTGATCATTAATGTAGAAAAAAGACTTGAATGCCCCATTTGCTCAATAGGTTAAAGAAAAAAATCGAAAAGCTAGCTATTTAAGTAACTATCTCCAAATTCAAGTTTATAGATTTTACAGAGTGGGTTAAAGAACCCATTGATATGATGTCTACGCCAGTTTTAGCATACTCGCTTACATTTTTTTGATTTATTCCGCCTGATGCTTCGACCAAAACTCTCTTTTGCAGTTCTTTTTTATCAAGCTCTTGTCTGGCGACCAAAATTTCTTGAGTGGTCATATTGTCTAACATAATAATGTCTACTTCAGCTTCAGCAGCTTCAATTGCTTGATCAATATTTTCTACCTCAACTTCTATCTTTTTTGTGAAACTAACCTTTTCCTTTACTTTCTTAACAGCATCCTTTACTGATCCAGCGATTCTCAAGTGATTATCCTTGATTAAGATACAGTCATCGAGTCGAAGCCGGTGTGTGTCTCCGCCACCTAATTCAACAGCCTTCTTATCGAAGTACCTTAATCCAGGAGCTGTTTTCCTAGTGCAAGCAATTCTTACACTTGGATTTACTTTCCTTGCTTTTGATAAGACGCTTTGAGTTACTGTAGCAATTCCAGACATTCTCATTAAGATGTTCAAGGCGGTTCTTTCACCTTTCAAGATTGCTCCACAAAATCCATTAACTTGTAATACTGGTGTTCCAGGCTTCACTATGCTACCATCCTTTACTAAAAGTTTGACTGTACAACCCAAAATCGTGAAGACCTTAGACGCTTCTTTCAATCCAGCGATGACAGCTCTTTCTTTGCAAACTACTCTCGCAACCACTTGTACGTCTTCATCTATTATGAAATCGGTTGTGATGTCACCGAAGCCAAGGTCTTCAGACAAAAACATACGTACCTTCTCATCAATTAAGATTTCATGTCCAGCCATTTTATCACTACATATATATTTTCTTTAAAAACGTGTTCTTCTGAAATAATTCTTTACTTTTATACTTTTGTGTTTACATATTTTTCCTCAAAATTCATTAAAAACTCGCACGTAAGTTATCGGTGTAATATTGTCCAGAGAAACGAGGCGATTCCAATTATAATTAAGATGGGTGAAATAGCAAAGACGAAACCATCTTTTCGATAAACGTGAAGCAGAAACCAAGGTATCTTATCCAAATCTACCATTAGAATGATCTTGATTACGATCGGAATAAGAACAATTGCAATACCAATCAAGATGAATGATATACCAATAACAGTAAACGATTTTCCTCAGGCCATTTCTTACCCACTTATTTTTTTTAAAATAAAATAAATTTAATGTTCTATCCAAACATCGTCGGTATGCACAATATTCTAAGACAATTGAAAAGTAATTAATGTTTAAAAACGAAGAAAACATTATGAACCTTTAGGGAGAAATTATGGAAGATAAATCTGATAGAACCTTGGATTGTCTAGGTTTATACTGTCCTGAACCAATATACCGAACAAGAAAGGAATTAGATACCATGAAAATTGGTGAAATTCTAGAAGTGCTAGCTGATGACCCAGCAGCGGAGGCAGATATCCGAAGCCTTGTAAAACGTTTAGGTCAAGAATTATTAAGTGTAAGTAACGATGGAAACGCTGTTCGAATTCTAATTAAAAAGTTAAAATAAAAATATGGAGTTTAGAAATCTATTTCAGAGTGAGTGAGCATTGTCGAAAACTAAACGAATATATCTAGATCATACGGCTGGTAGGTTTACAGATTCTCGAGTAATAGAGGTAATGTTGCCTTTTATGAAATTGCTTTATGGAAATCCATCATCTATTCACTCATTTGGTCAAGAAACAAGGCAAGCTGTAGAGGATGCAAGAATAAAAATTGCAGAATTGATTAGTGCTGAAAGAAAAGAAACAATATTTTTTACTTCAGGTGCAACTGAGAGCAATAATATTGCAATTAAAGGAGTTGCAGATCGAAATAAAGACCGGGGAACACATATAATAACTTCTAGTATAGAGCATATGTCAGTTCTTAATCCTTGCAAGTTCTTGATGACGAATGGATTTAAAGTTACTTTCCTTCCAGTTGACAAGTACGGTTTTGTAAATCTTGAGAGGCTAAAGGAAGAATTAACGGATGATACAATTCTGGTTTCTATCATGTATGCAAATGGTGAAATTGGAACAATCCAGCCAATAAAAGCAATCAGTCAAATCGTGCACACTAAAAACGCTTATTTACATGTTGACGCCACAGCAGCAAATGGACAAGTTCCATTAGACGTAAAAGGTGAAGGAATTGATCTACTCACTCTTTCTTCCAATGATATGTATGGACCGAAAGGTGTGGGGGCCCTCTACATAAAAAAGGGTACACGTATTAAACCTCTAGTTCATGGTGGAGGACAAGAAAGGGGCTTACGGTCAGGAACAGAAAATCTTCCGGGTATGGTGGGGTTTGGAAAAGCCGCAGAAATAGCAAAAAAAGAATTATTAACTGAAAATAAACGACTGAAGAACTTGCGAGACAAGCTTATCAAGGGCATACTTGACCCTATTTCCCACTCCTTTTTGAATGGTCATCCAACCAAACGTTTACCTAACAACGTTGCGGTTAGGTATGACTTCATTGAAGGTGAGTCTATATTGTTAAGTCTAGACATGATGGGGGTTGCAGCATCCTCTGGGTCCGCTTGTACTACAAAGACATTGGAACCTTCACATGTGCTGAGGGAAATGGGTCTGAAACATGAGGAAGCTCACGGTTCATTATTGTTTACATTGGGTAAACAAAATAAGGAAGAAGAAGTCGAATATGTTATAGACATAATGCCCAATATAGTTAAAAGATTAAGAGTAATGTCACCATTAACCCCGAAGGAGTTGAAAGAATAATGTATAGTGAAAAAGTTATGGATCATTTTAAAAATCCACGCAATATGGGTGAAATTCCAGACGCTGATGGTATTGGCACTGTTGGGAATCCTGTTTGTGGAGACATGATGGAAGTCTACATTAAGGTTAAAGACAAATGTATAGTTGACATTAAATTCAAAACCTTTGGTTGTGGGGCTGCGATTGCAACTAGCAGCATGGTAACAGAATTAGCCAAAGGAAAGACGTTGGAAGAAGCCAAGAAAATCACTCGTGCAAATGTAGCAGAATCGTTGGGGGGACTCCCAAAAATAAAAATGCATTGTTCCAACCTCGCTGCTGATGCGCTACATCACGCAATAGAAGACTATTACAAAAAACAAAAAATCGAGGAGGCTAAATAAGTGAGTTCAAAATTCGTACAGTGCGAGTTCTGTAAAACAGAAGTATCCTTAGATTCATGTGAATTTGCAAAGTATCACACTATAATTGACGGAAAAGAGCATGTTTTCTGCTGTGTAAAATGCGCCCAAAAAGATGAGAAAAAGACAAAAGAGTGACGAATGTTTTTGACATTGCCAACCTCTATATGAAATCTTGTTGTGGAAATATACACTTAGTTTTTAGGATAACTTAGATGCCCTATAATTTAGCATCAATTCTCTGTATTTTTTCTTGTTTGTGTAACCTTAACAATGAGGGTGAATGCTAGTAGCCCAAGGATTACGCCCAGAGCGTTATTAGCTATGTCCATGAGGTTTGCTTTCCTCCATGGAATAAAGAGTTGGAGGAACTCAGTTATGGGTACGCTAGCTACCGAGGTTACGATCCGCTTAACTCTATCCTTTAAAGCAAAACTCCAGAGGATAGCCAAGATCGTATATACGCCTATGTGTCCCAAGTCCAATATAGCTGAGACGCCTTCCCCCTTCTGGATAGGTATTATTGAAAGTACAGATATCGCTAGAAGCCAAAGAGTCGCTAGAATCGCTCGCAGATTCATAGCAACTAAAAGCTAACATCCTACTAGATTAGCTTTACTCTTTCAATTATATTATTCAAGCATTTTTCGCCTTTCCTTTAAGTAGACTCAAATACATAGAATGAGACGTGCGCGCATTGTTACGGGTTGAAATTTGACTCATCATCAGGCGATAAAAGCATGAAACTTGGTCTTCATTTATCGATTAAAGGATCAATTGATAGGGCTGTTGATAGAGCTGTAGAGAATGATTGTAACATATTGCAAATATTTTCGAGGAATCCTCGTAGATGGCACTCCAAAAAATTGGTTTTAAATGAAATTGAAAGCTTTAAGGCAAAACTAAGGAAGAATGGGATATGTCCAGTTTTTATTCACACGCCATATCTTCTGAATCTTTCTTCTCCAAAGGAGGATGTTTATCGAAAGTCTGTAATAGCTTTGAAGAGTGAGTTGCGTAGAGCTTTTGAGTTAAGTGTTCCTTACATTGTAACTCATCTTGGTAGTCATCTCGGGTTTGGAAAAAGGGAGGGATTCACAAGGATTGTGGGTGCTATTAACGAGTCTTTTTCTGTAGTGGAGAATGATGTTACTCTTCTTTTGGAAAATACTGCTGGTACGAGGAATAGTATGGGTTCCTCCTTTGAGGACATCGAATACATCGTTTCAAGAATTGAGGATGGAGCACGAGTTGGCATATGTTTCGACACTTCTCACGCATTTGCAGCAGGTTATGATCTAGTTTCGCAAGGAGCTATTGAATATACCTTGCAGAAATTCGACGAGATAATAGGTCTTAATGAGCTTAAGCTTGTTCATTTGAACGATTCTAAGGGCGGTCTTAACTCTGGGGTAGACAAACATGAACACATTGGACTAGGAAAAATCGGGGAGAGCGGATTCAGGAATATCTTAAAGAGCAGGTTAAGACAGCTACCCTTAATCTTGGAAACTCCAATAGACAAAAGAAGAAGCGATATTGATAACCTAAGAAAAGTAAGAGAACTTGCAAAATGATGGAAATTCCTTATTTTTATATTCTATTCACTTATAAAATGTTAGAATTTGGTCAGAGATTAATTACATCTCCCGTCCTTAAGAGTTTGCAGCGATCACCAAAGGCTTCAACGAGCTGATTGATGGCATCTACACCTGTGCCGTGGCATGGTCCAACAAATTTTGGATCAATTTTGAGTAGTTCATCTGTAGTTAATTGTATTCTTTTTTTGTCTGCTTTATTTAGGTGGAAACCACCAAGAATGGCATAGATATTATCGATACCTGCCACTTTTTTTGCTTGTCTTACTGTGTTTATGATGCCTGAATGAGCACAACCAGACACGATCACTAAACCCTTCCCTTTAACATTGATTATTAAAGCTTGATCGTCCTGCATAATATCCTCTTTGAATATTTCTCCCTCTATTGTCCAAAAATTTTTAACTTCCTCGTAGATGGTATTCCTCTCTATCTCCCCACTTGTCATGATTTCATTTGTTAGCTTAACTGAATTCTTAGTCAATAGAATTACTCCATCCGATGCTTCAACCTCAGATTGTTTAAATGGTGAACCGATATTTTCGAGGATTGGATCAATTTTTAATTTCATGTCAAAAACTTTTGGGTGTGCTATCACAAGAGCCTTCTTACCTATATGTTTAATGATCTCCAATAATCCTCCGGTGTGATCGTAGTGACCATGGCTTATGAATACAAATCTTATCTTACTAAGATCTACACCCATAACTTTGATGTTATGTGACAAGATATTTGGGGATGGTCCTGTGTCCATAAGCATAGAGAATTTTTCTTTGTCTTGTTCCCCTTCCGCAAGGAGGGATAATCCATGTTTAGCTATAAGATCCCCCCTTTTTTTGTTCACTGAATCTTCAACGAGTACTTTCACAGTTAA
>JAGLRI010000170.1 GCA_023136395.1 Candidatus Bathyarchaeota archaeon
CGTCTACTTTCAGTAAGTGGTGGACTGATCAGACAGATCCTATTATCATCGATGTTGTGCAATCTAACGACAATCCTGTTGTGGGTGAAGACGTCGTCATTACTGCACATATCACTGATAATGTGGGTGTTAGCTACGTCACCATCTTATATGGAGGCGGTGATTATGCCATGGTACTTGACAGCGGAGATATCACAGATGGCTACTGGATTCATACAATTCCAGATCCAGGAATTGAAACTACTATCACATATACAATTATTGCAAGCGATGAAGCTGGCAATGAGGTTACTTATGGTCCCCACGAAAAGTATTGGAGTCTGCCAACATACAGACTGCTTGCTAAGGGGTGTGGTTGGATACGTTATCCGTGGTTCTTCTTAGGTGGTATAACCTGTAGGGGATGTGCTGAACTTTACATTTTAGGTGGAGAATCAATTAAACTGGTCATTTACAATATTTGGGGGAGAGTGAAATGGTATCGAGAATGGGTGATATACAAATCATATGAGTACGATCTAAAAGGAGAACATGTAACGGTATACAAGTGTATAGATCCTGAAAACATTTGGAAAGGAAGGTTTACCGTAAAAATTTATGAGAACGGTAAATCTGTTGTGTTAGGTTATGGTCGACGCGCAGGTTTCCATGGATCTTTGGTTATCAATTAGTCAACAAACAATCCAAAACCCTTTTTTCTTCTAATATTCAAATTTTGAATAGTTAGCTAGCTTTCTCGTCTGCAACGTCTACGTGATAGAATGTTGAAATTATGTGGGTTTGGGATTAACATTTAGTCCCCCCCAATAGTTTCCCATATGGAATTTATGTTGATGTTATTTCTAGAAGCATGAACATATATTTGATTCACTATTTTACTTGAATTGGGAGTTGATTTCGTTGATTAAAATGCGCCATTTACGTTTGCCACTGGTACAGTGGGTCGAGTAATGGGTAAGGGATTGCTACGTGACTGTCAAGAAGATACGTGCGCATGGTGGACAGGCACAGAGTGTGCTGTTTTGTCTATCGGTAAGAAAACAGTGTAGCTAGCTAGCTAAAACCCTCACTCAATTTAATAAGATTAAGCGTATATGCTATTGGATTAAAATAAACGTCAGGTTCTTTGAGGCTTTAACTTAATGATCTTCGTTAGTAGGATAAAAAAATAAATATCTATGAACCAGTTGAAATTAACTGTATTGAAAAAGGATGCTCTTGAATGATTAGTTGCGTGGGGATTTATGTCTAATAACCTTGTGGATATAGCTGAGGACTCTGCTCGAGGAGGATTCTTCCTCTTCACAGGTAGATTTCTATCGCTTGCAATACTTGCCATATGCTCCATAATTGTTGCAAGACTTTTAGGGCCTGAGAATTATGGGTTGTACGCCTTATCTCTTGTTATGCCAACTCTTCTCACAGGTTTGATAGATTTTGGAGTTAACCCGGCTTTAACAAGGTTTTCAGCAAAGCTTAGGGCGGAAGGTAAACCTCAGCTTGCGGCAAACATGTTGAAAGCGGGTTTTATATTCAAACTTATAACGGGAACAGTAATGTCAATACTTTGTTTCATCTTCTCAGACGTCTTTGCTATATATGTTCTAAATAGACCTGAGATTGGCTCTTTCATCAAATTAACATCACTTCAAATTTTCTTTCAAACAGTTTACGTGACTTTAAACTCGTCCTTTATGGGCTTAGATAAGATGGGGGGAAACGCATTTACAATGAATGCTCAAGCAATCGTAAAGACAGCGTTATCTCCCCTACTAGTTATCTTAGGTTTCAGCGTATTTGGTGCTCTAGTTGGACACATGACAGGTTATGCAATAGCCGGGTTTGTAGGAAGTCTCATCCTCCTGAAAAACTATAAAAGTTTAGGAAAACCCCCCAGTAATAGCTTCTCAAGTAACATCAGGATTATGCTGGGATACGGTTTTCCAATATACGCATCAGCCATTTTACTCTTGTTTATGGGACAGTATCAAACTATCATACTGGCTTTCTTCGTTTCTAACGCTGAAATCGGTAACTTCAATATCACAATAACTCTTTCGTCTTTAATCAATGTTTTAACGTTCCCTTTAAGTGCACTCTTCCCAGCTTTTTCAAAGGTCGATCCCAATAGTGATGATCTTAAAAGCATCTTTAGGCTATCCATCAAATATACGACCTTACTCATAGTTCCAGTTACTGTGCTCGTGATAATCTTATCTAAAAACATTGTTTACACACTTTATGGATACAGCTACGATTTTGCACCAACTTTCCTCCAACTTTACATTCTATCATTTTTTTACTCAGGTTTGGGCTCTGTCGTTCTAATTCCCTTATTCAAGGGGATAGGTGAAACCAAAGTTTTCTTTATACGAAGCTTAATCAGCATACTTATCTTCCTCCCATTAGCTCCCATACTCACCCTTCACTATAATGTTCCAGGTTTGATCGTTGCATCCTTACTCTCAGGCTTGTTCTCATTGGTATATGGACTTTTCATCGCCCTCAAAAAAACCCGTGTTACCTTAGACCTTAAAGCGTCACTAAAAATCTACTTAACATCGCTCTTGTCAGCATTACCCATACTTATATTCCTACATTTTTCCCCTCTAAGCAACATTCCCAACCTTATAATAAGTGGCCTCCTTTTCCTTCTAACATATATCACACTCACTCCTCTAACCGGAGCCATCACCAAATCTGATATCCAAAACCTTACCCCCATATTCAAAAAAATAAAAATATTATGGCCAATCATAAAACCAATCATAAAATATGAAACTAAACTCCTTTCAATTCAATCGAAATAAAATACATAAAACCAAATAACTACCTTGAAAAACACATGCATATGTGTGCGCATACTGAAGAAAAAAAA
>JAGLRI010000171.1 GCA_023136395.1 Candidatus Bathyarchaeota archaeon
TAGACGAAGAAATTTATGAGTTTAGATCCAGAAATTATGTCCACACTACTGTGGATTGTATCAAAAAAATAAATCGCTTCCAATTAACTAAACCTTTAAAATCCTTAATTCAAGAAAAAGGTGGAAAGCTAGCTAGCTCTACATGATAAAGTAACAATTAGCAATACTTCAGCTATAAAAAGTGCCCAGAGTGTAACGCGAGAGTGAGAACGAGATCAAGATGTAGAAATTGGAAAGAAAAATATAATCAAAGGAAGATAAAAAATGCCATTAGCTAGTTTAGATGTAGGATGTGGAATTAAAATGCATGGGGCTCCTAACACTGATGTAAATTGTGGGTTAGGAAAACAAAAGTTTTGGAACAATTTTATACGATGTGATGCAAGATATCTTCCTTTCAGAAATAAAATATTCAAAGTGGTTTATTGCCATCATGTGTTGGAACACATTCAAGATTATAAAAAGGCTCTACTTGAATTAGTTAGAGTAACAGATGGATTGATAGAAATTAAACTTCCTCATGTTTTGAGTAAAATTAGACGGTATAAAGGACATAAACATAGTTTCAATTTGAAAGGTGTTAAAAAATTATTTAAGAATTTCAAGTGCTACATTACTGTGAATTATCGAGGTTTGAATAGGTTTCCACCTTTAGTTTTACCTTATGAAATGGTTGTTAAAATAAGAACATAATATAAGGAACTGTATATGAATGCCCAAAAGAGAGAGTTCATTATTTTTTTTGTTTTAGCCTTCATGTATCTATTAGGATTTATAACAATAATTTTGAAGGTGGAGAGATTCATATGACAATTGAGTGTGGAAATCCGTTTGTGCGTAAAGATGCTACCCATTCAAATAAGTTCGATTTACATTTCCTTCTTTTATTTGTGCGTGCTTAAGTATATTAATTAAAGTTATTGTATTACAGCATCACAAAGAATGGGGGTTGGTGTGATTGGTCGTCAAAAGGAAGAAGTGGAGCGAAGATTTTGCTGAATGGTTTCGCAGCACTTTAATAGATGCAACTGTGATGGATTACCGCTACCCCATTAAGGGATGTGGTGTCTGGCTTCCTTATGGATTTAAAATTCGGAGAAACATTCTTCAAATTCTCCGAGATCTGTTAGACTCAACGGGTCATGAGGAGACATTGTTTCCTCTTTTGATTCCAGAATCCTCTTTGGCTAAGGAATCCACTCATGTACAAGGTTTTGAGGAAGAATGTTTCTGGGTAACCCACGGCGGTTTAACACCTCTAAAGGTTAAATACGCGTTAAGACCAACAAGTGAGACAGCCATAGCGCCAATGTTGAAGCTTTGGATCCGCTCCCACAAGGATCTTCCATTGAAGCTGTATCAGGTAGTGAATATTTTTAGATATGAAACAAAAGCTACCAGGCCGCTCTTGAGAATGCGGGAGGTGGCTACATTTAAAGAAGCCCATACAACCCACGCCACACGGGAGGAGGTTGAAGCGCAAGTGATGGAAGCCGTAAATATTTATAAAGAATTTTTTGATGAATTGGGTGTTCCCCATCTCGTATCAAAGAGACCTAAATGGGACACTTTTGCAGGGGCTGAGTATTCAATAGCCTTTGACATGGTATGTCCAGACGGTAGAAGTTTACAAATTGGAACCGTCCACAATTTAGGTCAAACCTTCTCTAAAGCGTTCGATATTACGTATGAAAACATGGAAGGAAAACAAGAATATGTTTGGCAGGCATGTTACGGGATTTCTGGGAGAGGTGTTGCTGGAGTTTTGATTTCACACGGTGATGATCAAGGATTTGTAATACCACCAAGTATAGCGCCTATACAAGTTGTAATTATTCCAATCATATACAAAGAAATTGAAGAGCAGATCAATAAGACATGCGAGGATGTTGCTAAACGATTGAAAGTAGCAAACATTAAAGTTGAATTAGACCTACGAGCCGATTTAACTCCAGGAGCAAAATTTTATTATTGGGAGCGGCGGGGTGTTCCAATTCGTGTTGAAATAGGACCTCGAGATGTTAAACAAAATGAAGTAACTATTGTTCGACGAGATACTTTAGAAAAGCAAAATTGCACGATTGGAGAGGTTACAACAGTCATTAGAACGCTCACAGAAGAAATAATGGAGGATTTACGTGGGAAAGCTTGGCGGTGGATGCGTGACAATGTTCGAAGAGTTGACAGTTTAGAGGAAACAAAACAACTGTTAGCAGAGAAGACAGGGGTTGTAGAGGTTTTATGGTGTAAAAGCCGTGATTGTGGCTTAAAACTTGAGAAAGAGACTAATGCACGCATTCTCGGTATTCCATTAGATTTAGAAGAAAGAATGATCGACGGAAAATGCATAAGCTGTGGACGAAAAGCAACGCATATTGTTAGAGTTGCAATAGCCTATTAACAGTTTAAGGTAGAGAAAAGAACACTACTATTTATTCGAGAGAAAGAAGAGAAAAAAAATTGCTGACAAAGTTAAAGAAGAAGGTTCAGTCTTGGATTGCCGTGGAGGCTAGATGGGCCCATAGCTTGGGCCTAACCCCGAATCAAGTGAGTGCTTTTGGAATCATCTTCGCAATCCTCTCAGGGCTTGCATACTGGCATTGGCAATTGCATCCACTTCTTCTAGTAGCTGCCCCGATTCTTCTTCTAATTTCAGGTTTTTGCGATGCATTAGATGGCGTGCTAGCGAGGATCTACAATAAAACTTCAATTTTTGGTGGTTTCATGGATTCTTTACTTGATCGATACGCCGATGCAATCATTTTTTTTGGTATCATTCTAGGTAGATTGTGTAACATCTTTTGGGGACTTGTTGCGCTTACGGGTTCACTTTTAGTGAGCTACACTCGAGCGAGAGCAGA
>JAGLRI010000172.1 GCA_023136395.1 Candidatus Bathyarchaeota archaeon
AGATTTGATCGTAATCTTTTGATATTATTTTAATTTGATTTCTTTTGCAGATTGCCAAAGTCCGTGGATATTACATAGTGATAGTGCAAGAATTGTTCCAGGTTTACTCGTTTTAAAAGTGGTTGTTATTTCATGATGAGTGTAGATTGAACTGGTATTTGGTCCTTTAGCTGAAGCCCCATGAGCATTAAATTCATAATATCCCATGTGATATGGAAATTTTTCATCCTTTGGATGGAAAAATATGGAGATCCAGCGAATATGATGTTCAGTAGTATTGGGATGAGCAACTTCTTTACCTAATCCCACTTTCACCTCGAAAAACTCATCCGCTTTCACAGCATCAGGACACTCTATAACCGGTACATGTTTTTCTATTTTCCAATCTGCCTCTTGAATTAATGCTCCTATCTTCGACACGCATTTCATCTCCATTTTAAAATATTGAAAAATTGTAGTTATTAAAATATTCCATTTGTTTTTTAATACTATAATCATAAAAATTCCAATCAAAACGCATGCAAGCATCTAACTTGTTTCTTTTTTGGGTGCGCACCAAAAACAAAAGTACTTAATATATTTTGAAACATTATAACACCAAACTAGAGGTATTTTAATGCACGTTGTTATTGTTGGAAGTGGAGTAGCTGGGATCACTGCAGGCAGAACTGTAATGGAAATAGATCCTAAAGCCTCGGTTTCCATTTACACAGATGAAAATCATCTATATTATCCTCGCCCAAGACTATATGAAGTTCTTGCGGGAGAAGTAAAACCCCAAGAAATTTACGTGTTTTCTGAACAGTGGTATTCAAAAAACGGTGTTAAGGTCCACTTGAACAAGAAAGTGGTGGGGATAGAGACAGGCGAGAAGGAACTTCTACTGGAAGACCGCTCAAGGGTAGACTATAACAAACTCCTCCTAACAAATGGGGCGCACCCCTTTGTACCGCCGATAAAAGGTGTAGAAAAAACTGGTGTTTTTACTCTTCGCTCCATTCACGACACTCTAACCATAAAGGAATACGCGAAAAAAACTAAGAAAGTGATCATCATCGGAGGTGGAATCTTGGGTTTGGAGTTAGCCACATCCTTAAAAAAACTCGGTCAACAAGTCGAAGTCATAGAAATCTTCCCTAGATTGTTGCCAAGGCAGCTCGATCAGGATGGAGCAACTATCTTGAAAGACCGAATTGAAAGTCGTGGCATAAATATTACGTTAGGTGTCAAAACAGAGGAAATTTTAGGCGAAAAAAAAGTTTCCAGCGTTTTACTTGACGATGGAAAAGAACTTTCAGGCGACCTCGTTTTAATTTCTGCAGGGATTAGATCCAACACGGCTTTGGCTGTAGAAGCGGGAATTAACGTAGAGAGAGGAGTTATCGTTGATCAACATCTACAGACTAATGTTAACGACGTGTATGCTGCAGGAGATGTGGCTGAGTTTGAGGGAAGAGTCTACGGTATAATCCCCGCGGCGATAGAACAAGCCAAGATCGCGGCCATGAACATGCTGAAAAAGGAAAAGCAGATCTATAAAGGCACAATCCCAACTAACAACCTAAAGATTTCTGGAATAGACCTAACTTCAATGGGTATAGTAAATCCAGAGAAACCTCAATATGAGGAGATCAAAAAAATAGATAGAGAAAGAGGCATCTACAAGAAAATCGTTTTGGAACAGGGGAAAATTGTTGGAGCCATAATTTTAGGAGACAAAAAGGTTGTTACAACAATAAAGAAGTTGATGGACCAAAAAATCGATGTCACGAATAGAAAGTTCTTTGACTGAAAAATCTTCATGCAATTTTGGTTAAGTTGATGCATGCATTTTTCTTCACTGTAACTCAAATCTGGGTTCAGTCAAAAAATTCTCTCTTGTCAATAGCGATCTATAAAAAAAGATTTGTGGAACAGAGAACTAGAAGTATTTTGTAGAAAATTGCTTACAAGTTTTTTTATGCTGAAGGAAATTAACTGTAGTGTTGAAGGTTGTCCTTGAATGAGTAAGCTTTTTTCAAGTAGAGTCATAAAGTTATTTTCAATAACATTCGTTTTATTGATCGTTTTGCTTCGAATTGGGATATATACCAATTTTTCTGGTGTCAATACAGAAAAGGTGTGGTTGACCACGAGTGAAGGCGTCAGGTTAAGCGCGAGAGTCTACAAACCTACATCCGCTTCTGAAATCATGCCTGGGATTGTAGTTTGCCACGGTCTTATGGCTTCTCACCAGACTATGCAGAGTAGTTTCAGCCTTGAATTTGCGAAACGCGGTTTCTTAGTAGTCGCTCTTGACTTGAGTGGTCACGGTGATAGTGAAGGCAGCCTTGATATATCCTTTTATGATGTGGGAAGTTCAGAAGATCTTGCTGGAAACAATTATGTGGATTTCCCCAAAGATGGTTTGACGGCGGGAAAAAGTGAAGCAACTCTTGAATTTTGGTTAAATCCCGATGAATGGGTGTCAACCCATACTCTTTGGGATGAATGGAGCGATCCATATTATTGGCAATTCACGATTAGAGAAGGTGAGTGGTATACTCGGGATAATTCGACTGGTGATGCTGGAAGTAGAGGTAATGATTTGACTTTACCCACCTTGACAACAGGAGAGTGGCATCACTTAGTGTTTGTATACAGTGTTTCCCAAAGTTTGAAAGCGATTTATTTAGATGGCGAACTTAATGCATCAACCAATGTTTCTGTTGGTCCATTAACGATTACAAGGACGGGTGCTCGTATAGGTTATTCCAGTGATGGTACTTTTTTTGATGGAAAAATAGATGACGTTCGCATCTCAAATGTATCGAGAAGCCCGGCTTGGATTAAAACCAGTTACGAAAGTGGA
>JAGLRI010000173.1 GCA_023136395.1 Candidatus Bathyarchaeota archaeon
ACTAATAGCTAAGGGTCCTGTGTGTTCGCGAGTGAATGTGAAGTAAGACATAACTGTTAGGCAGGCGATTAAAGCAATTAATCCGTTGAATATGTCCATGCCAGATCCTGAAATGAGGGGGATCGCAAGTGCTCTAAGTTGCAGAACAAAGTTAGCTATTGGTCGAGCGGTAGCATTCAGCATTAGAGCGGTGCTCGAAACGACCGCTAGTGGCCATCTAATCACCCATCTGTATTTTTTGCTAAATTGTACATACATTAGAAGCCCAAGTGCGATTGGAATTATCATCGTCCAATCGCCTCCAACCAAAGGTGTCCAAGCGCGTTTAACGGCGTCGTATGTATAGTATACTGCAGACCAACCGACAGCTAAAGCAACAACTGAGTATTCAGCCCAGCGAGAGAATAGATTTTCTTTAAGGAGGAGCAAACTGAGGTATCCAAGGATAATTAATGCACCCGGTAGATATGATACTATATTAGGTAAAGTCATTTATTTTTTCCCTCCTAACTTTTCACCGAGGATCACTAAGTTTCCGAATATCATTAGAACTATAGCTAAAATATGGAAAAGACTGAGACTGTCTACTACCTTCAAACCAATAGGTTGCAGTGGTAGGTCATAAGCTGCCAATGAAAGTTGCATGTATTCAGCTGCATTTACTGGACCGAACATTCCAGCTGGATATGGTTGTCCAGGACCTATCCAAGGGCTTACATGAGCGTAGCCTTCTCCTATACCACAGACGAAATATGTTGGATTGCCGCTAACCTCCGATGGATATGCAGGATAAACGTATGTAGCTACATCTGGTGAATTTCTAGGCCCAGTTTGCCATAGAAATACGTCAATGTCATCTACGGCATCGATGTTATCAAAGATGGGTAAGTCAGCAGCTAAAGTTCCGTCCTGATCCTCTGTCAATACTGCCAGCAGGTCTTCAGTCATTCCCGTGAATGCAACTTCGGTTGGTGGGGGAATCATAGCCATGAAGACCCAATCTGTACCTTCTACTTTATTGAGAGGGTTAGCAATCGGATCTCCTAGACCTATCCCATCTAAGATATTTTGTATCAGAGCGGAAGCAGTTGCGCCGTGGGGAGCAATTATTAATTTAAGATCTGGTACAGCCATGGCATGTTGTATTACGGCATAGACCTGAAGTGACATTTCTGCCCAGAAACCTGGACTCATACCGATATTAAATAGTATTACATCCGCGCCATCAACGGCATCCCACATTGTTTGCATAAATGGGGTAACACCGACGGGAAGACCTAGAGGAACGAAGAGTGGTATAATCAAGAGAGTTAATGCTATAATAAAGACGGCTGGTCTTGGAATTTTTCCAAATACTGCTAATGGATTCGACATTTTAATCAACCACTCCAAATGCGCCTCTTTCTTTACCCACATAGTATCTGAAGGCATATGCGAGGATACCTATACCTACGCCGATAGTGACTCCTCTGAAAGTTCCAGTGTAAGGTGCGCCCATGATCCAAGTTCCTATGGTTGGAAATCCACTCCAAATCATTGCGCCGATTGGAGCGTTCCTCAATATTACGAACGCGCCCCCAAGTAGGAATAGGAAGGCTTCGAAATTTCTTGCTCTAAATGCTCGATAGATCGCGGTTACAGCCCACAAGCCAGAAACAGCTCCTGAGGACATCGAACCGCCTACTAAGAAGTGGTCGTACAACCATCTAATGAGAGAGGTACTGTTCCTCCCAACACTTGCTGATCCTCCCTGTGCAAAACCTGAGATGACCATCAATGCAATAAGAGCTATCTGATATATTGCTAGGTACCATCTGCCGGGTGTTCTCTTTGATACGTCGCGGTAGGAATAACGTACAACGTTAATTAAGCCTACCCAAAACAGCATTACAGTGATTATAGTGGTCCAATTTCTAAAATAGGTGGCGCCTGTTTTGATAAATGGAATGCCGGTAAAGAAGTAATTAATGAAAGTAAAGAGTCCTACGATGATTGCTAATGCAAGTGGACCGTATGGGTTTTTTAACACTGACATTTAGCTCCACCCCGCTATTGAGACGCCGGCTTGAGCTGCAATGAAGAAGACGACTATCAACGCAACCATTAGCCATGACATGAAATCGACGCCAATAACGTTGCCTAATTGAACATCGTCTTGTGTAATCAGGGCTCCAGCTGTGTAAGTTTCTAGGATTATGAGAACGTAGTCGAATGTTGGAATGAGCCATTCTATTTTGTCATTTTCTGAGATAGCACATATTGAGAAAACGTTGGCTTCTCGATTTGCTTCACCTTGAAGTAACGAATATTTACCAATAGGGCCTGCAATTACGGACGTACCGATATTGTCTCTCTGCAACATGCCTGCTAGTGCCATGTCGTAAGAAGCTGCTGTGTGAAGAGATAACATGCGAACTTGAACCTTGTCAAGGTTTTCGTAATCTTCAAGTTTTCCCTCCGCAGCATATGCATCACGAGTTACACCTTCTATAACTGGAAGAATTGAAGGTTCACAACAACTGTATAAAGCGTCTATTCCTACAGCTGCTGCTTTCCTTGCAAAGTAACCCATTATTGCTACACCGATTAGGATTTCAGCAGCGCGTCGCGAAAGAAATCCGGACATTGGAATTCCACAGTGCACTTTCCTTCCTGTCTCTACTGATAAGCCGATGCCTTCATCGATAGCCTCTAAAGCTGCTAACTTCCGGATGTGTGGTTTATATTTTTGATAGATTGTTCTGTAACAACCGAAAGCAATGAATCCCCAAGTTATCAAATAGAAAATTAGTGATTGTGTGTGTTTTAGCATTTTTCTTAACCTCGTTGTCTCCTATTAATCTAGGTT
>JAGLRI010000174.1 GCA_023136395.1 Candidatus Bathyarchaeota archaeon
GGAGTAACAGATGACGCAGAAGCAACAACCATAGTTCTATTTGGTGTAGCTTTTGAAATCGTTATGACGGACTCAGATGATCCAATCGTGATTGGAGGACAGACAACATACATTGTTAATGTGACAAACGAAGGGGATGCTATAGCATACAACACATTGGTCACAGTTCAGATACCTGAAATGACTAGTTTTATCTCAGCTAGTGGCCCAACTAGTTATACACTTACAGACGGTTTAGTTACATACGATCCAATTGCGAGTATTAATCCTGGAGACAGCCAGATGTTCTATGTTACTGTCGAAGCTGATGATTCGGGTTATGTGATCGCTGAGGCAACTGTAACTGCTGACGAGTATCCTCAAATTGTAGAAGTACAGGAAGGAACAACAATTTATGGCAGCGTTAGTTCATCCATAGCTAACATAGACCTAACTAAAATCCCAATTCTAACATTCCTTGGAGCTATCGGAGCAGCCGCATTCATACTAAACTCTAGAAAGAAAAACAACCTAAAATAAACTTGAGGGGTTACAAACCACCCCACCCTTTTTTTATTTAAATTTTAAAGATAATTAGGTTAGTCTATTTTTTACATGCATGCAGTTTTGATGGTTATATCACCCTTTTCTTTACAGTAATGTGGTGTCCAGAAAATATTTCGGATTCATTAGTTCTAATTGGTTCCAAATAGTCCTCTTTTTAAGCTTTGGAATCAATATTGTTCTTGAACGTTTTGGATCAAGTACTTATCTCTCCAATTCATATTACGAGGGTGCAATACCACTTCGTCATCCTATAAGCAGCCTACCAACTTTTAAAGGAGCTACTAGGTTTAAATACAATAATTTCAGAGTTTTGGGAACGCTCAATTATTCTATGTCTATACACAAGACAGCAGTCGTAGTTGTTTATCGATCTTGGAAGCTAAAGAGCGATGTTCAAAAACCAACAATGTATAAGTTACATTACCAACCTTTTTTCTTATTTCATAATCTAAATATTCATCCAAACCTTAACAGATTTGTATAAGGTTATTTGATTTTAACAACCCAAAGAATCATTTCCCAATATTTACCAACAGCGTCGTGTTCAGCCTCGAAAGCATTCATGGTTTTTTGAGCTTCTTCTGCAAGTTCACTATGACTTTCAATAATTTCACGCATCGCAATGAAAACTGGTTTAATATAAAGCTCCCAATCTTCTTTCTTAGAGACAAAATCTCCCTGTATTTGAAATCCAAGATTTTCTATCAATTGCTGCAGTTCAAACTTGGTAAGAAAGTGCTCTTTAACCGCACCCAAAGCGTTCAGCACTTTTAATGAAACTTTTTTTTCTAGCCACACGGGTTCTGCAAAGATCAAAAAACCTCCCTCACCCAACATAGTTTTAAAATTTTTCAAAGCATCACTAATGTTCCCATATACCTGCGCTATACCAAGTCCCAAAGAAGCTACTACGTCATAATCTCGGTTAAAACTTAATTTTTTAACGTCTTTACAAAAAAACTTTACATGATGCGAAAGATTTAGCATGTTAGCACGTAAATTTGCGTATTCAACATAATTTTTAATCGTATCAAATCCTTCAATTTGAACGCCAAAAACTCTCGCCCACAGAAGAGAAGGAAAGCCTTTTCCACTCCCAAGGTCAAGGACGATCTTTTGTGAATCTAATTGTGCAAGCTTACCTGCTGAAAGCAATGTAGCCAATGATATAGGATTTAGTATATCTGAATACTTGAATACATCTTTATAGGATAGTCCCATTACTATTACACTTTTATGGAGCCAAGATTGCTAACACTAATAGGTTTAAACGGTAGGCTATTCTTCTTCTGGTAACATGTCTGCGCTTGGTGGCATGGCTATTAACGTCTGAGACTTGAGAACACCCTCAATGGTCTGCAGTTTGTTTATTACGACCGCTAGATCGTAATAGACTTTCTCAAGCTCAGCGTAGATGACTACGTCGAACTGACCTGTAACCGCTCGAGCTAACTTTACACCCTCAATTTTTTCTGCTTCTTCAGCCACCTTCCACACTCGACCGGGTTCAGTGTTGACTAAAATAAAGGCTTCTATACTCTTAACCTCCTTTGTTATACATTAATCAATTATGTTATTTTTTTTAAAAAACTTTGTTAACTTTCTAATCGAATTGAATAAAAAAAAACGGTAATCGATTAATGGCTATCGCGAGGCTTAAATATCGGTTGTCAGCAAATAATCGGGAGCATTATTACAAAGATAAACTAATTTTGAAGAGGAAGAGGCAGTGAATAGAGATATTAAGTTCATAACAGTTGTTTCGGCCATCTATGGTCTTTGTAGTGGCATGTTCGGAGTTCTTTTTACCTTGTATCTAGATGAACTCAATATTTCCTTATCCACAATGGGTGTGATGTTTTCTGTTTCAAGTCTACTCGGATTTCTTGTGATGGTTATTCTAGGTGCACAATCAGATGTATGGGGAAGAAAGGTTGTTTACTCCGTTTCTATATTACTAACTGCGATATCTTCGTTCTTTGTTCCATTTTTACGTGGTGTTGGGGAATTAACAATATCAAAGATAGTTAAAGACCTTGCTTTTCGTACAAGAACGTCTATTCATTCTACATTAGTTTTTGAACATGTGCGGAAGGGATACGCCAAGATTATCGCAAGAATTCAAGGTATTCAATTAACTCTTAGCGCCGCGGGATTAATGATGGCTAGTACGGTGTTGTCTTACCTTGGTTTTCAAGGAGTTTTTATTGCGATAGGGATTATGCTATTTATTGCTTTTTTGATTTTTCAGATTGTGAGAGAGCCAGCTAAACCTAAAGCTAAGAGAAAGAGTATA
>JAGLRI010000175.1 GCA_023136395.1 Candidatus Bathyarchaeota archaeon
AAAGCCGTGGGAATACAACTTCTATTTAGATTTTGAGGGTCATAGGAACGAGAGACGGTGCCAGGAAGCGCTAAAAGGTCTAAAAAAGAAATCAGTTTTTGTAAAGGTGCTCGGTTCATACCCAAAAGCACAAAACCTTATAGACTGAACATCGGTGCATGCATTCTTATCTTATGCTTTTTCTCTTTTAATTCCTCATCCGAATTTGTGACCTCAAATGGAAAACATTAAGTATATTAAATAGGTAATTCGTAAGGCTTGAAAATGTATACTTAGATTAAAACATTTGAGGATGTGTGATGCAGAATATGACCATTGACTTCGTTGTAATCACAGCAACAGGAAAAGATAAACCTGGTTTGATCGCGGAAATAACTGAAGCCATAACTCGAGCAAATGTAAACATTGTTGACATTGAAGCTTTTAGTATGAGGGGTCTCTTTGCGATTTTTATGATAGGAGATTGTCGCGCCACAGTTATACCCATTGAAAGCCTCAAAGCACAATTGTTGGTTGTAGGGAGCGATATAGGCTTAGAAGTAACTATGGAACCATACATTGCGGGGCGGCGTAAGGTCATGAAGAAATTAGTTCTACTGACCACTTTAGGGAAGGATAGGCTAGGTATTGTAGCAAAGGTTTCAGATTTTCTCAATAGAAGAAATGCAAATATTGAGAGAATAAGGATGGTTGCCCACGGGGAATTGAATGCGATGGAAATATTGACTGATATCGGTGATCTTCCTTATGATTTTCAAGATTTTAGAAGGGATCTTGAAGATGCGTGTAGTGAGGTAGGACAAGACGTAGTTGTTCAAACAGAGAACGTGTTTCGTAGACCAAAGAAGCTGATTGTTTTTGACGTGGACAGCACATTGATCAATGTTGAGGTGATTAATGAACTTGCTAAGGCTGCTGGGGTTGGTGATAAGGTAAAGGAGATCACAGCAAAAGCGATGGAAGGTAAAATAGATTTTAAACAAGCCCTAATGGAACGAGCAAGTTTGTTAAAAAACTTGGAAATTGCGGTTCTTAAAGACATTGCCGATAACCTAGAGATCACTCAAGGTGCAGAAGAACTGGTAACCGCCCTCAAAACTTTGGGTTATAAGGTTGCTTTGATTTCTGGTGGTTTTTCATACTTTGTGAATAAGATAAAGGAGAGACTTGGTATTGATTACGCGTATGCCAATAAGCTTGTGATTAGAGAAGGTAAATTGACAGGTGAGGTGGAGGAGCCAATAATTGATGAAAGGCGGAAAGGTGAACTAATCCGTCAGTTAGCCAGAAAAGAGAACCTGTTGATGGAGGAAGTAGTTTCGGTTGGAGATGGAGCAAATGATCGATTCATGCTCAGCAATTCGGGTTTGGGCATAGCACTTAACCCAAAAGAAGCCCTTAGAAAGGTAGCTGACGGAGTATTAACGAAGGAAAATTTGATAGGTATGCTTTATTGCTTAGGTGCTCCCGAAGAGAAGATAAAAGAGGCTCTTTCAAAGATTGTGGAAAACAGAAATCAATCAGATTAATGGTTTTGTAAGAACAGAAATAATTTAGTTTCTTAGTTTCTTTGAAAACTTTACTACTTCGTCTATGCTTTGAAATCCGTATTCAATCCTTTCGAAGTCCTGTCTTAACGCGATCACGTTATCTTTCACCTTAGATGGATTTTTCTTTTCTTTTATAACATCCATCATTAAGTCGCACAAATGTTGGATATTGCTCTCTTTAAATCCCCTCCTGGTCACATCTTGGAAACCAATCCTGACCCCTGAGGGATTTTCTTTCCTATTTTGGTCGTCATAAGGCAGTAAATTTTTATTAGTAATTATATTAGCTTCTTCGAGTCTTTCAGCGACATTTTTTCCACCACCATATTCTTTAACGTCTATGACAATTTGATGTGATTTTGTAAAACCGCGATTCTCTCCCAATACTTTTACACCGTTTTCACATAGGTACTCTCCTGCAGTCTGCGCATTTAGAACTGTTTGTTTAGCAAGGTCCGTGCCAAATACTTTCATTTCTAATGCTGCTACTCCCATTGCAGGTAACCTCGCAAGATGAGTATTTGATGTAGTTAACGGAAAAACAGAACTTTGAACGCGTTTTATTCCCACTTCCATTCTTTCATCTTCTAAATTTGCAAACACCACGCCACCTTGAGGACCCGGAAAAGTTTTATGTGTTGATGCAGTTACGAAATCCGCGCCCTCCCTAAGTGGATCTTGAAACTGTCCTCCAGCTATTAACCCTAAAACATGTGCAGCGTCATAGACAATATATGCGCCAACCTCTCTGGCAACATCTTTCAACTCCTTTAGTGGAGGGGGAAACAGAAAAAGACTTCCGCCAAACGTCACTATCCCCGGTCTTGCTGCTTTTATTATAACTGCAGATTTATCTATGTCAATGTTCATATCATTTAAATTGTATTCGTGATTAACCGTTTCTAACCCTATTACCTTCCCTGCAAGTCCCGTATAATCATGAGAAATGTGTGCTCCCCAACTAATCGGCGCAACAACCATCCTTTGATTCTTTGTTGCTTTGGACAATCCCATAAAAGTTACCAAATTTGCATGTGTACCCGACACAAGTCTTATATCAATCCAATTACACCCAAATAGATTTTTCATCAATTTAGCTGAGCAGTTTTCAATTTTTGATATGTATTTTTGCCCTTGGTAATGCCGCCGCTTAACGTGACCCTTTAAATCGTTCTCACCTTCAGCATATCTACCCTCCAAGTCTTGAGCTAGACTCACCATATCTCTAACTGCAGGGGATTTTAGACCTTCGCTTGCTATCAAATTTATACACTC
>JAGLRI010000176.1 GCA_023136395.1 Candidatus Bathyarchaeota archaeon
AGTTCACCGGTTCAGTTGCTCCCCCATAGTCATGTTTAAACTTGAAGGTTGTATCTTCTCTAAAGTCATAATCAGGATACACCATACGATCAATGAACAGCACGTTACTTCTTAATTTAGGATCGTATTCCGTTTGTGAAAGCTGAATGTAGGTTTTCAGGAACAATCTAGCAGGTATAATTCTGTTCTTTATTGCGCCTCCCACATACCCTACACGTTTCTTCCTATCAGGAATTATTGTCCTAAAAGCTGAATCGTATTCAATCAAACTCCAGGGAACTTTGATATCTCGGTAATTGAATAGACTGACTGACTGTAGGAACATTCTATCCGTATTTGGAGCTTGGCTTAGAAGCTTCTGGTCGATGTTACGTCTCCAAACCTCATTGTTGATAAGAGTTGGTATGACTTGGTTCTTGAAGTCTCTAGAGGTTGTGTCTTTGGTTATGCCAATGAGCAGTATTTTTTTGTTCCAACACTCCTCAACAAGCATATACAAACAGAACAGGGTTAGGAAAGCTATGTCTTGAGTGGTAAGCCAGTGGTATTCACCATTCTTTTCTATCTTCATATGGTTTTCTACTGTTTTCTTCGTGAATAATTGGTCTCCAACAAGAACTATAAGTTTCTTTAAACGATTCCATGTATCTATGTATCGAGGATTAGATGAATATAATCCATCATTTTCAATTAAATATCCTTCATTGACTGACTTCTGTGTATACCTGAGAATTCTTTTTCGTCTATCTGGTTTATCGGCTCCTAATTCTCTATAAATATCCTCGAGTGTTAATGGTTTTGAATGAAGTTCCAATAGGTAAATTATTGCATATCTCAGATAGTCTCCTCTGGGTGAAGGTATTCCAAGTTTTAAATTCTGAAATCTATGTCTTCCGTAGGCAAGGTCATTAATGTCAATAGGAACGTCGTCAATCTTGAGACCGTATATATTACTATTTTTCCATTTTGAACGGTTGGAAGTGTCGTAGATTAAACTTGTTTGCATACATGTTAGGCTTCTATCCAGCAACAAAATTTTAAAATTCTCTTTTTCATCCATAGCAAGTTTATATGCAAGGTATAGTTCTGAGAAAGTCATTATCCATGAAGAAATAGAAGTATTATTAACAATTGATTCATCTGTTAATGGTTTGACTATTGAAGTTTGGCTTTCCTGATTGAATTGTAAGAGAGTTTGATCGATTTCAATAATTTCATTTACATAGACGGGGACACAGCTTGAGATGCCTAGACCTTCTTTTATGAGTTTGGAGGAGTATGTTATTTCAGGTGGTTTTTTTTCATTAAACTTTATTGTTCCTTGTGAAGCATATGCACCACCAAAGAAAAAGACCAGATCAAACAACAGTCTTGTGTATTCAGTACCATCAATGGCCACAAATCGAACGTTAGTTGATCCAAAAAGGTCATTTGCAGTATTGTATGCTTTCTCATAATCAAAATCAGATACAATAAGGTTTTTCAGAAATAGATTATAAGCTTCCTTCAAAGATCCAAAACGTCTATTGTAATCAGTTATTTGATCAGACGCACTCTTCTTTAGAATATCACCAGTTCTTTTTAGTTGAGAACTAATAAATGACATAATACACGTTTCCTTTTCTACTCAAGCTTCCTAATTAAGTAGATAGATTAATCGACCGTAAATAAACGAATGGCTGCTTCTAAAGCAATAAGTTAGAAAAATTGAGAAAGCCAAACTAATTTCATATTTTTTGCATACATGTTAGGCAGTTCCACGCAGGATTATATGATACAGTTAATCTTTAAAAACGGCAGTATTTTCATTTTTTATCATAATTACAATTAAATACTTAATGGATATATATACAAATGGAAAAAAATACTTAAGGAGAAATAAAATTGCCAGGATACGAAGCTCGTTTCGTTGTGGATACGCACACACACATTACAACATTATATGCAGGTAAGGAGAAAAGTAAAATCTCGCTAGGGGGAGGGTGGATCTATAAATCATATGATAATTCAGCTCTTACCCTATACGATATGGATCGATACGGCGTCGACATGTGTGTACTTAAACCGAGTTGGCCCGGCACGACTAATGAGATGCAGGTTATGCTTGTGGATAAATACCCTGACAAGTTCGCTGCTTGTTGCAGCGACCAGACACTAAGGAATAAATGCGCGAAAGGTGAGGCCGAATGGACTATAGAAGCGGCTGTTGAAGAGGTTGATGCGGCACTAAAGACAGGAAAATTCGTTGATATTGGTGAATTTGTGCCCAGGAATTTTGCTCTTAAGAAAATGTATACACTCAGGGAACGCTTGGACGAGTTCCGAGTTTTCATGGATCTAGCGGCGAAGTACGATGTTGCTATCGACTTTCATGAGTATGGTACGAGACAAGGATACGATGGTTATGCTTTATTATCAAGACTTTCTGGGGAATACCCTAACGTGTCAATTATTTGTATGCATGGTGGATATGGTGCTGGATACACGGGTGGACCAGATCTTATACGAAAATCAACCACAGCTGCTAGTCGCGGAAGCGTTTATCTGGAGACAGGTTCTTGGCCAGCTGCATACTTTGAGATTCCGCTGAAGGATCCAAACGTTGGGGCAACTCAGCTCATTTGGGGACACGACTACGGTAACGTCCCCCAATACGTCACGGCTAATCTAGGACCGAATTATCATCCGCCTAGTTCTGCAATCTTCTCGCGCAAGTGGCCATTCGTACCGACCTACCAAACTGACTTCTGGGGTTGGAGCCTTCACCAAATACGCAAAATCAAAGATTGGGTGACTCAGGATGAGATAAATC
>JAGLRI010000177.1 GCA_023136395.1 Candidatus Bathyarchaeota archaeon
GCTCCAGCGATTGCCTTGAAACCCAGTTCACTTGTGAAATTCTTGAGCTCAAGGAGAGCATCCTCGAACGCCCTGTTTCCATACATGACTACTAGAACTGCTGGTGTGTTGTACCCTTTGAGTTTCTTGATCCTATTTGCAGCCACGGTAGAAATACGGCCGCTGTATACCGGAGCTGCAATTAATGCGAGTTCATCGGAGGATACTCGAAATTTTTTATATGAGTCTGGTGGAGTCAAATCGATTATATCATGGTCCAAGCTGGTTCCGTTCATTATAGCAGTGACCGTGGTCTTTCCTGTGCCAGTCGGTGAGTAATAGACTAGCTTAGCTTTTCTAATTTCCATATGATAACGTGGTAATACTTACAGGTGACTGTGATATAAATTTCTACACGCGCGCCTTCTTTCTCACGAATGACGAGACCAGAAATAGCTAGCTAGCAAATTCAGAATGCATCATTACTTTTCTGCCTCAGAAAGATATTGGAGAGCTAGCTGGATCGAGGAAAAATAGGATGAAGAGAAAAAAAGGAGGTAAATAGGCTTTTTGATTAGTTTATTGTCTTGGAAGCCTTTTTTTGATAGGTTTAGCTATAATCTCTTGGGCATCTAGATCGAAGAAACTGGTGGTATTCGCCGATTTTATGAGTATAGCGGTATCTGCTCCTCTTCCCTGACCTCCCACTGCTATCACGTTCTCGCCAATCGGGATTGCCCCAGCATCGGCTGCCATGAGGGTGATCTCGAAGCAGACCTTCATACCTGCCGAGAAGAGGCGGAGCACGTTTGCGATGAGATCTCCTGTAGGTGGGACGTATGCATGACTGAAGACCGGAGGTCTTGGTTGACCCGGTTGTCGAGGGGGAAGAGCCCTTAGACTTGATCCTACGCCTCCAAAGGCGTGAGTGCAAGTGACGATCTTCACACCTAAAGCCCTCATCTTCTTCTCATTCTCTTCAAGCAATTCTGGTCCGGGGGGTCTTATCTGATGGGTCACTACAACGATTTTTATTCCAGAATTCTTAAAGACTTCCGCAGCTTTGACCCCAGTATCGCCTCGAGTTGAAGCCACGACCACGTTCTTGATACCTTTTTCCAGAGCTTTTTCCTTCACAAGATCTAAAAGAATGTCAGTATTTTCAGGTTTATTTTCCTCGAAGTAATATATTGAGTTTTTCATCTTACCATCCTCTCATTTAAATCGAATACTGTTAGCTAACTATATCTATATTAATGTAATTACGTAGCTAGCTAGCCTAAATCGGGGTTAGAACGATATGCGCGCACATTTTATATAATAATAAATCAAATATGTAAATATAAATATACGCAAAACAACAAATATTTGATTCTTTATGCTTGCAAGAAGGAAGTTAAACTGTGACGTTGAAAAAGTTGACAGAGAGCCAATTGATAGTTTATCAGCTCCTCAGGATTCTGGGCGGAAGAGCAAACACGATAGAGATCATAGGGTTAGCCAAGAAAAAACACCCATGTCAAGTACTTTCTCTTCTCTTTTGCCACACACCTTGCATGGAATATCATTCGTTTTATATGTTTTTCTAAGGTTATCTGCGTAGGTTTTGGAAAGTACCATCAGTTCTCCACATCCACACTGATGTATCTCCCTTTCTTCCCGTTTGCCTTCAAGAATGTCTTGCACACGCTTTATGAAATTGGGTTTAGAGGACCCAAAACAGAGAGAAACCTATCTTTTTTTGGTGTTTTGTATGAAACTCAAGGGTACTTAGCTACTTTCTTTTTGATAATGTTATTAGTGGAGAATTGATATTTTGATAAAGTCTTAATTAAACAAGAAATGTCGTATGTTTGTGCTTTAGATAGCTGGCTTTCTTAATAAGGTGTCTTGAACAATAGGTAGTTTATTAGGATAATCTATGGAATAGTGGACACCTCTGCTTTCTTTTCGCATTATGGCGGATTCAATAATGAGTTCTGCGATTAATGCCATGTTGCGTAGCTCTACAAGATCTGCAGTGATGATAAAATCCCAATAATATTGGGCAATTTCTTCTTGTAACAGTGTTATACGCTTTTTAGCGCGATTTAAACGCTTATTTGATCGTACAATTCCAACGTAGTTCCACATTAAATGGCGAATTTCATCTCGATTTTGGGTAATAACCACTGCTTCATCACTGTTCACTGCTTTCCCAGACTCCCAAGGAACAAATGATTGTAATTGAATGTCTTTCTTCAACAATTTTTCACACTGCTTGGAAGCATAATGCGCACAAACCAACGCTTCGAGTAAAGAGTTGCTAGCTAACCTATTTGCTCCATGAATGCCGGTGCATGCTGTCTCGCCTATTGCAAACAGATTCTTCACATCGGTTTCACCAGCAATAGTTGTTTTCACGCCTCCACAACAATAATGGGCTTCAGGAACTACCGGAATAGGATCTTTTGTAATATCTATACCCAAAGACAGACATTTCTCGAAAATTCCTGGAAATCGGGATTTAACAAATTGGGGATCTTTAAATGATATGTCAAGTAAGACGTATTTATCTCCGCTTTTCTTTAGTTCGTGATCGATAGCTCGAGCAACTACATCTCGTGGAGCCAGTTCTTTCATTGGATGATATTGACTCATAAATTGTTGCCCACGTTTATTTAGTAGAATAGCCTCTTCTCCTCTTAGAGCTTCAGAGATAAGAAAGGTTGTTTCATATGGCCGATAAAGACCTGTTGGATGGAACTGAGTGAACTCCATATTCATGACAGTAGACCCAACTCTGTATGCCATTGCAATTCCGTCTCCTGTTGCAATGTCTGGATTACTTGT
>JAGLRI010000178.1 GCA_023136395.1 Candidatus Bathyarchaeota archaeon
CTTTATTTAAATGGGGAATACGATTGGATTGTGATGTTTTCAGCTCCAAATCATGCAATGGCGAGGAGATATTATGATTCTTTACGGCTTTCTTATGAAGAATACCTGATTGAAAAGCCAGTTATTGTCGATGTAAATTTTTCAGTTGTTAGAGAAGGAAAGTTAAATCCAAAAATAGAAGAGTTGCACGAATTCGTTCCAAGATTATAATTTTGTTTTCGTTCTTTAGCATTTTTCAGCGATGGCTCGGCCCAGCTCACGGCATTTTTCAATGGATTTTTCTTCTATCTGAACCTTTTCGTACATTCCGTGAACCAACGCCACTGCGGGTGCTACAATCTTTATTTCAAGAGCCCCCATTTCTTTGCTGAGCATGTCTACGATCCATCCACCATCCCATCCGTAAGAACCGAAGACCCCACCTATTTTCCCAGAGAGGTTAATTCTGCTTGCTTCTTTAGCACAACTCAACGATTCTAAGAATATCTTCATCCACTCGGTTGTGTTACCATAAATCGCTGGTGACCCGAGAATTATTGCGTCTGCCGATTCAAGTCTAGTTACACTGAAGGGCGTCCCGACTTTAAGTAACTCGACGTCTATACCCTTCACCTCGTGAACTCCTTCAACTACAGCCTTCGCCATCAACTCTGTGAAGCCTGATTGACTGTCATAAATAACCATTACTTTAGCCATGTCTAGATAACTTCCATGATAAATTTGTAATAGGTAATTCCTGTCATGTTAATAAAATTTGTGATTAATCAAGTGTTTAATAAACGTCGTCGACTTGAGTAACTGACTTTGTTACAAGGAAAGTAACGAGTAGTTAAGCCGTCGGTGCTGGAACGTCTTCAACGCCCTTTGCTGTGATTTTAAATCGAACACTATTCTCAGGGAGGTATGGTGAATCGATGACTCTAGCCAGCCTTGTTCCGCGGGCTCCCTTTCTAAGGAAGATCCGATGTGTGCAGGCGTGAGCCATAATATGCCCGCCTGTTGGTTTGTTTGGGTCTCCAAAGAAGACTTGAGCGGGGTTTGCATAAACCTGATTTGTAATTACTACAGGTAGGTTGTAGGCTTCAGTCAGCCTCAACAGTTTGTGTAAGCAACTGTTAAGCTTCTGTTGGCGTTCGGCAAGATGTTCTCTACCAATATATTCTCCTCTGAAGTGGCCGATCATGGAGTCAACAACGACAAGTTTTACGTTATTCGCTGGACAGAACTTGAAGAGCTGCTCTATTAGCAAAGATTGATGAGCGCTGTTATAAGCTCGAGCGAGAAAAATGTTTTTTAAGATTTCGTGAGGATCTAAATCTAACTCTAATGCGGTGGCTATTTCAAATATGCGTTCAGGTATGAAAGTTCCTTCAGTGTCAATAAATACTACGTTTCCGTTTAATCCTCCCTTCTCCGGAGGAAGTTGGGCCATAACGCAGAGCGTGAAACAGATTTGGGTTTTGCCTACACCGTATTCACCTATGAGCTCGGTCATGGCTTGAGATTCTATTCCACCACCAAAAAGTTTGTTTAGTTCCTCTGAACCTAAGGAACATTTAACCATGTTTTTTCTTTTTTCCCAAAGTTCATTAGCTGAGATAAAGCCGATGTTAAGCATTTTTCTGGCTGATGCAACAATTTTAAGAACTGTATTAAATCCTATCCCGGTCTTCTCCGCTATTTCTTTGGGGGGAGTTACAACGACCGTTTCCACGTTTGTTAGACCAGCTGACCGGAGTTTGCTGGACATGGCAGGTCCAACACCCTCAAGAGCGGCTAGATCCTCATTCGTCATTTCAGACTCACCTTACAGTTTTTCATTCTTTCTTTATGTTTTAAAGACTTATGGTGAAACGTATAGTCATGAAGAGGGGAGAGGTGAGGAAAAGTAATTATAATGATTAAAAGTAATTTAGGGCGTTATCGTGGTCGAATTCATGGCATTGGATAAATACGTCGAGAATCCTTTAATATGGCCTGAAACAATGGAAGCCAGACTCTACCAGCAAACTATCGCTGAAAAAGCTTTCCATAGAAATACCATGGTAATTTTACCCACCGCGCTTGGTAAGACGGTGATTTCAACTTTAGCTGCCGCTCATTTTCTCCATAACCAGTGGAACATGAAGATATTAGTCATGGCTCCCACTAGGCCCCTAGTTCTTCAACACAAAGACTCCTTCAGTCACTTTCTTAAAATTAAAGCTGAAAAAATGGTTCTCCTAACTGGGAAGTCGCCTCCCAAATATAGAGAGCATCTCTGGGAAGGAGATGCTAAAATCTATTTCGCTACGCCTCAAGTTGTAAGAAATGATCTAGAGAAGGGGAGACTCTCCCTGGAAAATTTTAGCTTGGTAGTATTTGATGAGTGTCATAGGGCTCGAAAGAACTACGCCTACACCCTTGTGGCTAAGAAATATGTTGAGCAGTCTCTTTGGCCCATCATCATGGCAACAACAGCCAGCCCAGGGTCTAAAGAGGAGAACATCCATCAAACCTGCGCAGATCTTTACATAGAAGCTATAGAGTTTCGAACAGAGGAAGATTCGGATGTTGTACCATACATCTATCGTGTGGATGTGGAATGGAGACAAGTAGATCTTCCAAAGGACTACAAGGAAGCGGTAGAGATCTTGAGAAATATTCTTGGGAGACGACTTAGAAGACTTCGGTTCCTAGGGGTGTTTAGAAAAAGCTCGAGGTATGTGACTCGTAGAGACCTCTTAGAAGCTGGTGAAGGTCTTAGGAAACGTTTAGAAGAAGTTTCTGAGAGGGAAAAAGGTCCACTTTATGG
>JAGLRI010000179.1 GCA_023136395.1 Candidatus Bathyarchaeota archaeon
TATATATCCAGCCCTCTCTAAAATTTCAAACGTCGCTTTCTCTAATGAGCCTTTAGGTAGAGCAAATTTTATTTTATCCATTATCTAACGCTCCATGCATCCAATCTTCTTAAAGGGAATCTTGATATTAAAGCGAGGTTTGACTTTAAGATTATTTGAAGAAAATAGAGTGAAATAGAAGAATCGCAGTTTTACGCTTAGATTAAGGTTACAGATATTACAGATGAACGTATTCGCCTTCTGTGAATACAATCCCTCACTTTAGATCACTCACACAATGGAAACGAGTTTTTCTTATATAAGACTTTCGCAAGTAAACGTTCGTGTATATACAATGCATAAAACTTATATATTTTAAACTAAAAGATGGCTAAGGGGTCCTTAATGAAAAAGGCAACGATGCCTATTAGCTTAGAAACTTTCTCCTTTAGCTATGGCTATTACATTGCCTAATGGATCAACAACATTTTAGGATTATCTGTTTTATCTTCTCTGGTGTTGTTATGAAATGAGCCCACAAAAAAGAAAAAAATTTGATCGTTGTATTGTTGTTAAGTTTGGTGGTAGTAGCTTAGCAAACAAATCCAAGATAGATAGCGCAGCTAAGGCTGTGGCTAAGGAAGTTAGTAACGGAACTAGAATTGTGGTTGTAGTTTCAGCTATTGGTAAAACAACTGACTTTTTATTAGACACAACAAAACAAGCATGCAGAGGTAAGATATCGGATGAAGAACTAGATGACATTCTTTCAATGGGGGAAAGAACAAGTGCGAGAATCTTCTCTGCAACCTTGAAAGCGAATGGTGTAAAGTGTTTTTACCTTGATCCTATTGATCCTGGCTGGCCAATTATTACCGATAAGTCGTTCAACAACGCTAAACCAATTTTATCAGTTTGTGAAAAATTGATTAAGAAGCATGTTTTGTCTTCGATTGGACGAAATATTGTAGTTGTTATCCCTGGGTTTATCGGAAAAACTGAAGATGGAAAGATTACTACCCTGGGGAGGGGTGGAAGTGACACCACCGCTTTAATTGTAGCGAGAGCTTTATCTGCAGATCAAATGATTTTAGTTACTAACGTGGATGGGATAATGTCTGCGGACCCAAAAATCATTAGGAAACCTCAATTATTAAAAGAAATTCACGTCAACACGCTTATTGGCTTAACTGATTCTGGCACCAAATTTATTCACAAAAAAGCCTTAAAATATAAGGATCCTTCCATAGAGGTCAAAGTTATCAATAATGCTTCTGGTGACTTAGAGTCTGACGGAACAATAGTTCATGGTAGTCTTCCCAATTATATGCCCGTAGAAATGTCCACTCAAGCGACCACAGCTGTTACAATAGTGGGTAATGCCATATCCGAGTCGCTGCAAATACTGCAAGAAGTTTTACAGAAGATTAATGATGCTAAAGTTCCAATTTTGGGAATATTTATTGACTATAATTCTTTAATCCTCTATTTACCCGGTAATGGTATAGACGAGTTACTTGAGACTTTGCATTCTATAGTTGTTGCTTATGACCAAACTTCAGCATTAGCTGTTAAGCAAAATTTAGCGTTTATTAGAGTTAGAGGAGTTGGATTGGAGGAGACTCCGGGAATAATCAGTAGACTTGCCGAATCCCTATATTCTGCTCGCATTAACATCTTTGGAATTTTCACCATAACTTCCAGCGTCTTGGTCTTCGTTGATTTTAATGACAGAGAGAAAGCGATAAAGTTGATACAAAAGTCAATAAAGGTGAGCGTGAATGATTAGAGATTGTGTTTTAAATATTCTTTGGGTGTGAAAGTAAGATGAGAGAGCTTTGGATTAAGGTCAATCCGTTGCTGTCAAAGAATGAGAAGAAAGAGTTAGTCAAATCAACCTCAGATTTCTGTAGCGCCTACATCGTGGATCCAATCGATGAGATGTTGGTTAGAAAAGCAGGAGCTAAAACCATAATTTCTCCTCAGAATGGGGATATTCTGCTCGTGAACAATATAGAAGAAATTTTGAAGGCTAAGGAACTTCAAAAGATTACGTGTATAATAGCAACGGTTAGTTCCAAGAATGACGAAGAAAAAATAGTTAAAGCAATTGATACATTAGTGGACTACGTCGCAATAAAGTGTCCAGATTGGAAAGTCATTCCACTAGAAAATCTGATCGCGAGGGTCCAAGAAAAAAGCAGATTATTTGCGTGGGTATCTGATGTTCAAGAAGCTAAACTAGCACTGGAAGCTCTCGAGATTGGCGTTGATGGCGTTGTAGCAGAGCTTTCAGAAGTTAGAGAGATTGAGAGGATACACCAAGAGTTAAAAGAGGTGAAGACAAGAACCGCGGAAAAGGAAACCGTTGAACGTATAACCTTACTCCCTGCGGAAGTAGTTGAAATAAACCCTCTCGGATCTGGTGCTAGGGTGTGTGTTGATACATGCGACTCAATGACAAACGGAGAAGGGATGCTTGTGGGGTGTCAATCTTCTGGTTTATTTTTAATTCAAGCTGAGGTTTATGAAAGCCCATACGTTAATCCTCGCCCTTTCAGGATTAATGCTGGACCTCTAGCCCACTACGTCCTTACTCCAGGCGGCACAACAAAATACCTTTCTGAACTTAAGGCTGGTGATGAAGTATTAATAGTGGACCGACAAGGTAGAAATAGACTCACCAACATTTGCCGAGTAAAAATCGAGTGGAGACCTTTATTGCTCATTGAAGCTAAGTGCGAAGGCAAGAGGATTAAAGTAATACTTCAAAAC
>JAGLRI010000018.1 GCA_023136395.1 Candidatus Bathyarchaeota archaeon
TATTTCAATTTTTTTTTCGTATTTTTTACCTAACTCAATTCCCTGGAAGTAGTCTTATCACGCTTTTCAACATCAGTGTCGGAATGTCTAATGATTCCAGTCCTCCCTAAAAATTAGATGTATTTTCTTAAATTATCTAAAGTTGAGATGTGCGTCGCACATTTAACAAGATATCCAACGTGCATGCATCCTAATTTTTTATCTGGATATCGAAAAGAATATATTAGATGAAAAAACGTTACGTTACGAAAGCGTTTAAGCTTGCACTAAGGTTTGTTAAGGAAAAATTAAACCATGAAAACTACCTCAATAATGTCTCTTATAGACAAGCTTAATCCTAAGTTAGTTGTTTTACTATGTCATCACAACGCTGATCCTGACGCTGTTTTCGCAGCATTCACTCTCTCTCAGCTACTAAAACGCTTTCGACCCCAATTAAGCATTGATATAGCCGCAGCTCAAGGTCCAAGTAAACTTTCTAAGCACTTGTTAAATACACTACAAATTAACATGTTGACATTACAACCACGCATTGATGAAGCAGATCTCATAGTTTTACTGGATACTAACACTATCCAACAGTTAGATAAATGGGCTGAAAGTGTAAAAGCTTCTTGCTCTCCCATTATTGCAATTGATCATCACGCAGCTCATCCAGAAACACAGCATCTAGCAACATTATATATAATTGATGAGGAAGCATCATCTACGTGCGAGATGATTTATCAATTTTTTAAGGAAATGAAAGTTGAGTTAACAGAAACTGAGGCTAAAGCATTATTTCTTGGTATTGCGTTTGATACAAGACATTTCATTTTAGCTAACTCCGTCACCTTTAATATTATAGTTGAACTAATTGAAGTTGGTGTGGACGCTAAAGAAGCGTTATCCCTGCTCTCTTTACCGATGGATTTTTCGGAGCGTGTTGCTCGACTCAAAGCATGTCAAAACATGATGCTTAAGAGGGTCAACAATTGGTTGATGGTCTCCTCTCAAGTTAGTGCCTTTCAATCCTCCGCAGCGAGGGCTCTGCTTAGACTGGGTGCTCACGTGGCTGTTGTTGCAGGACAGAGGGAGAGAATGCTTCAGATCAGCTTAAGATCGTGTCAAGATTTTTATGAAAAAACGGGGATACACTTAGGTCGAGACATAGCTAACCCTCTTGGTGAGAAAATTCACGGTATGGGTGGAGGTCACTCAACAGCAGCGGGTGTAAACGGGATAGGCGATGTAGAGGCAACTCTCAAACGTTGTATGAATCTTTTAATGGAAAAGCTAAATTAACCCATTTTTTAGTAGCTACCCTTAAATGACAGTGAAGATAGTGCTGCATTGGTGGGATGAACGGAACATTGGCGATCATTGAAACAAAAAACTTGACTTACACCTATCCTGGAGGAACAACCCCCTCCATTAGCGACATATCCTTAACAATTAAAAAGGGGGAATTCATTACACTAACCGGCCCTAGTGGTTGTGGGAAGACGACTTTGTGCCGGTGCTTTAACGGTCTCATTCCACATTTTTATAGTGGAAAACTTGAAGGAGATTTAGTGGTTAAAGATTTAAGGGTAATTGACCATTCAATTTCTAACCTAGCTAGACATGTTGGACTTGTTTTTCAAAATCCTGAAAATCAACTTTTTGCGTTGTCCGTTGAAAAGGATGTAGCTTTTGGCCTTGAAAACGTAGGAATGCCCAGAGAGGAGATCAGGAAACGGGTTGACTGGGCTCTTCAAATGACTGGGATAGAGAACCTTCGTGAAAGAGCTCCACACGAACTTTCGGGGGGACAGCAACAGCGAGTAGCCATCGCAAGTGTACTTGCTATGCAGCCAGATGTGATGGTTCTTGATGAACCCACCTCTTTCCTAGATCCACTAGGCGCTGAAAAGATCTTTGATGTAATTAATGAACTGAATAAAAAATTGGACATCACAGTCATACTCGTTGAACACCGGTTGGATTTAGCCTCAAAATACACTGATCATGTTATAGTCATGGACAAGGGAAAAGTTTTGTTTGATGGCGGTCCTAGAGAAATTTTCGCTTCAGAGGAGGTTCGTATGACTGGTGTTGGAATTCCCAAAGCAGTCATGCTTTATCAAGCCCTTAAAGACGAGGGAATACATCTTAAGGAAGTCCCGATAACCTCTAAAGAAGCCACTCAACTGATACGGGAGATTATAATACATGATCGAAGTTAAAGATGTTCATTTCACCTATCCTACTGGTGTCAAAGCATTAAGAGAGATTTGTCTTGCTGTTCAGGATGGAGAGTTCGTTGCAATAATGGGTCAAAATGGTGCGGGAAAAACAACCTTAGTGAAGCATTTTAACGGTTTATTGAAGCCTACTGAGGGAGAAGTTTTTATCGATGGAGTTAACACCCGAAATCTAAGCATAGCTAATTTATCTCGGAAAGTTGGGTTTGTATTTCAAAACGCAGATTATCAACTCTTTTGCGAAACTGTTGAGGAGGAAATCGCTTTCGCTCTTCGAAATTTTGGTTTTGATGAAAAAACCATTAAAAAGAGGGTGACTTGGGCTCTTAACCTTCTGGATTTAATGCAATACCGTAAAACCTCTCCCTTCATGCTTAGCGGCGGGGAAAGAAAGCGTGTTGCCTTGGCGTCCATTCTCGCATGGGATCCTGAGGTTATTATTCTTGATGAACCGACAATTGGTCAAGATTACCACCAAAAGGAGAGACTTAGGCAATTTATTGTTCAATTGAACACTCAGGGAAAAACGGTAATTATGGTCACCCACGACATCGAATTTGTGGCTGATTGTTCCCCTCGCGTTATATTAATGTCCCAAGGAAAAATTGTGGCTGAAGGCGTCGCTGAAGAAATACTAACAAATGTTAATCTTTTAGCGCAGGCCTCTATCTTACCCCCGCAAATAACCCAAATTTTTCTCAATCTCAAAGATTTAGGATTACCAAGCAAAGTGATCAACGTTCATGAAGGAAAGAAGATTCTGCTTAACTTTCTGGGTGCACCTGCATGAGTGTATTTGAGGGCTTGAGATTCAGGAGAGTTTCGTCTCCTATTCATAAGTTAGATCCCCGAGTTAAATTCGTCTACGTTTGTACAGCATTTGTAGTTGCGGTTATGTTTAACGAGTTGATTCCTCTCCTTATTTTATTTTTTATTCAAATACCATTCATTTTAACAGCTAGAGTTCAAAGGGAGTGGATCCGATCAATGAAGGGAGCCTCACTCTTAGCTTTGATTATTTTCGTGACTAACTTAGTTTCTAGATATCTATACACTGGCCATGTATGGTCTGTGCCACTTGTAGAATACTCCTTAGGGATGACTTTTCGTTTCATTGTATTAGTTGAATCCTTTTCCATATTTTTCCTGACAACCTCTCCCGACCACCTATCGCTGGCATTGGAACAAAGTCACGTTCCCTATGAACTTTGCTTTGCCTTTACTACTGCTGTTCGCTTTGTTCCCGTTTTGGCTGAGGAAGCACAAACAATAATGGATGCTCAGCGGGCTAGGGGGCTAGAACTCGACCGTGGAAATTTTATAAAAAGGGTGAAAAACTACATCCCAATTCTTATTCCTCTTATTGTCAACTCCATTCGTAGAAGCCTCCAACTTGCTGAGGCAATGGAATCTAGGGCTTGGGGTGCCAGCAAAAAGCGCACTAACCTATACATTCTCAAATTAAGGGGAGGAGATTTCGGGATAATTTTATTTTCCCTACTAACATTAAGTATTGCAATCTACGCAAAACGTTATATTTTAATTCCATCAATCTTCGCGTTTCTACCCATTTAATCAATTTAATATTTATTTTTCATTTTTTAAATGGATACCTAAGCACGCTTTTATGGCAGTTTTAGTTCTTTGGGTATATGTGTGTGGCTCATTCATAATTGACTCCGCACCTTCGACAAAATGTACAAGATCACAGTATTCCACTTTTTATCTTAATGTTCCTGAGAAGGATATCTAACAGAAGGTTTTAAGTAAACTAAAATAAAATATCTCATACCACAATAATGAGGGGATGGAGAATGGAAATTTGGTTGGATACCGCAAATTTAAACCACATCAAAACAGCTGTTGACTGGGGAGTAATATCTGGCGTAACCACTAACCCAACCTTAGTGGCTAGGGAAGGCTTTAGTATGCCGTTTAAAGAAGCAGTTAAAACTATTTGCGGCTTAGTAAAGGGACCTGTAAGCGCCGAAGTAGTTAGCCTTGATGTTGACGGCATGGTTAAAGAGGCAAGAGAGCTGGCTGACTTAGCACTTAACGTCGTGGTGAAGATACCGATAACTAAAGAAGGTTTAATAGCTATTCACAACTTGGCTTCAACCGGGGTGAAGACTAATTGTACCTTGATTTTCTAACCAAACCAAGCCCTTTTAGCGGCTGTGGCGGGAGCTACATATGTAAGTCCATTTGTTGGTCGCATAGACGACGTTGGAAACAGGGGGATGGAAGTAGTAAGGGATATTGCACAGATTTTTAAAATACATAAAATAAAAGCAAAACAAATAGCTGCTAGTATGCGACACCCTATGCACATAATTGCCGCAGCAAAAGCAGGAGCTGACGTTATCACCCTACCATTCCACGTAATTGAACTTATGATCAAACACCCACTTACAGACATTGGTATAACTAGGTTTATAGACGATTGGAAAAAAGCTAAAATAAGCTTTGGTTAGTTGTTAGGAGAGTGATAGAATCTGCCATTTGATAATAAAAACGCACAACATAATGATCAAGTAATAAAAAATCTGAATAGGATAGCTCAAGAAATACGAAGAAATGCATTAATTATGACCACAAAAGCAGGTTCAGGGCATCCCGGAGGATCACTTTCAGCGGCGGATATCATTGCAGCTCTTTATTTTCACCACATGAGGTACGACCCTAAAAACTCCAAATGGGAAGATAGAGATCGATTTGTATTATCTAAGGGTCATGCATGTCCTTCTCTATATGCCGCCTTAGCAAAAGCCGGGTTTTTCCCTGAAGAGACTTTATGGACCCTACGAAAATTAGGCAGCATCTTAGATGGTCACCCAGACATGACAAAAACACCGGGGATAGATGCTTCAACTGGTAATTTAGGTATAGGTTTGTCCTTTGGTCTTGGTATAGCTCTAGCTGGTAGATTGGATCGTAAAAAGTATAGGGTATATGTTATGCTGGGTGATGGGGAATTGAATGAAGGTCAGGTCTGGGAGGCTGCTATGGCTGCTTCTCATTTTAAAATAGATAATCTGACGGCTATAGTGGATAATAATGGTATGCAACTTGACGGTTTCACACGAGACATAATGTCCTTAGAGCCTTTAGCCGAGAAGTGGTCTGCTTTTGGTTGGCATGTATTAGAGATCGATGGTCATAACATGAAAGAGATTTTGGACGCCTTGGATGCAGCTGATAAAATCAAGTCTAAACCACCTGTGATCATAGCTCACACCATTAAGGGAAAAGGAGTTTCCTTTATGGAGAATCAGGTGTATTATCACGGTAAACCAGTATCAGAAGAATCTTTGGAGAGGGCGTTAACTGAATTGAGTGCGGAGAACCTGAGGTGAAGAAAAAATGGATACAGAGATGTTGACCCGAGACGCCTATGGTAAGGCCCTAATAGAGTTAGGTAAGAACAATGAAAACATTATAGTCTTAGATTCAGACCTCTCTTTATCTACACGAACCGCGTGGTTTGGTCGAGAGTTTCCTGACAGATTCTTTAACTTTGGAATCGCAGAAGCTAATATGGTCTCAGCAGCCGCAGGTCTTGCGTCCTGTGGAAAAATTGTATTCGCTAGTAGTTTCGCTATGTTTGCCACTGGGAGGGCGTATAATCAATTCAGAACCGTGGTTGCATACCCTAAATTAAACGTAAAACTTGTTGCATCGCATGGTGGTTTGAGTGTAGGGGAGGACGGTCCAACACATCAATGTATAGAGGATTTAGCCATTATGCGGGTTCTACCGCACACGACCGTTGTTGTTCCAGCCGACGCCATCGAAACCGAGGTAGCTATAAGGGCGTGTGTTGAGCATATGGGACCATTATACATGAGACTTGGTAGACCAGCTGTCCCACTCATATATGGAAAAGGCTACGCGTGGCGGGAGACCCCGTTAAACTTTAGGATTGGCGAAAGCGTTACTTTAATGGATGGGGAAGATGTAGCGATTATGGCAACAGGACTTATGGTTTCAAAAGCCCTAACTGCTGCAGATATGTTGTTAAAGGATGGAATTAAAGCAAGCGTGATTAATGTTCACACGATTAAGCCTCTAGACGAAAGGGTCATTACCCGGGCTGCAAGGGAGAGCGGTGCAGTAGTTACAGCCGAAGAACACACAATTTTAGGTGGATTAGGAAGCGCCATAGCCGAAGTGCTCATAGAAAGTTATCCTGTGCCAATGATAAAAGTTGGTATCAATGATTCTTTTTGTGAATCCGGATCCCCCGAAAAATTGCTTATCAAATATGGGTTAACCGCCTCTAACATCGTATCTGCGACAAAGAAAGTCGTAAAAAGAAAAAAATAAAGATTAATGTACTAACAAAGCTTTCTTAACATTAAGGATGAGTGTATTTGTTAAAGATAGCTCCATCATTACTGTCTGCAGATTTTAGTCGATTGAATGAAGAGGTGAAAAGAGTCGAAGATGGAGGAGCAGATCTTTTACACTTCGACGTTATGGATGGTTGCTTCGTGCCCAATATTACCTTTGGTTCCTTAGTGGTTGAAAGCTTAAGGGATAAAACTACGCTTCCTTTTGACGTACATTTAATGATTGAGAAGCCAGACAATTACATTGAGCGTTTTACTGAAGTGGGAGGAGACATTATTACCGTTCATGCTGAAGCATGTATTCACCTACAACGCACATTAAAGCACATAAAACAGCATGGAGTTAAAGCTGGTGTAGCCTTAAATCCTGAAACACCAATACACGTAATTGAAAATGTCTTAGACAACCTTGATATGATTCTTGTAATGACTGTAAATCCCGGTTATGGGGGACAAGATTTTATCGCGACGATGTTGCCAAAAATTAGAAAAGCTAAAAGTATGATTAAGGAACGTGGATTAGTAATTGACATCGAAGTGGATGGCGGCATCAATATTAAAACTGCGCCTTTAGTTGTTAACGCCGGAGCAAACATCCTCGTGGCTGGAACAGCGATTTTTAGTCAACCCGATGTCAAACAGGTTATTCAGATGTTCCGAAAATCGGAACGAATGGTGGTTAAATAAGACTCAAGTTTTTCTTTTTACCTTGTTTTAAATAGTAAAATTAATAGGATAGATTTTTAATTAGCATGCAAGCTTATTTGATGGAGGAATTGTTATGCCCAGGTTTAAGCAGACCGGCGATATACTGCGGCTCATGGGTAACAAAGAAGACATCCGCAATGTCGGAATAATCGCTCATATCGATCACGGGAAAAGGAAATAACTGTTTTATTTCCTCTCGACAACGACTATGACTGATTCTTTGTTAGCGGAAGCTGGTCTCTTATCACCAAAGATAGCAGGACAGGCAAGAGCCCTAGATTATCTTGAGGAGGAGCAGAAACGAGGTATTACGATTAAAACTGCTAACATTTCCTTATTACACGAGATTAAAGGTAAGTCATATGTTCTCAATATAATTGACACGCCTGGGCACGTGGATTTTACAGGAAAGGTAACACGGGCGCTAAGGGCGATTGATGGGGCTGTGGTGGTTGTTGACGCAGTTGAGGAAGTCATGGTTCAGACGGAAACTGTAACTAGGCAGGCTTTAGACGAAAGAGTGAAGCCAGTTTTGTTTATTAACAAGATCGACCGTTTGATCAGGGAACTGAAAATAAGTCCCAAAGAAATTCAAGAGAAGCTATCTAGAATAATTCGTGACTTTAACACTTTAATTGATATATACGGGGAACCAGAGTTTAAGGATGATTGGAAAGTAAATCCTTCTGAAGGGACTGTTGCCTTTGGATCAGCGCTTCACAGATGGGGTTTCACTAGTGGTATAGCCCAAGAAAAAGGGATCGGATTTAAAAAAATAATTGAGATTTACAAACAAGAACGTTGGCAAGAAATTCAGAAGACTCTCCCCCTTCATAGCGCCATATTGAACATGGCAGTAGAAAATCTTCCTAATCCAGTAGTGGCTCAGAAATATAGAATTCCAAAAATTTGGAAGGGAGATATCAACTCTAAAATAGGACAAGCCATGCTTGATTGTAACGATGACGGTCCCATTGTTTTATGTTTTAACAAGGTGCAGATGGATTCTCATGCGGGACTCGTAGCAACTGGTCGATTATTTTCGGGGTCTATCGGGGAGGGAGATGAGGTTTACTTGGTTGGGGCTAAGAAAGCTTATCGAGTTCAACAAATATCCATGTACATGGGCGCGTTTAGAGATGTTGTAGACCGCATTGTAGCTGGAAATATTGCAGCGCTACTTGGATTGGATCTTGCAAGAGCAGGAGAAACTCTCGTTGATGTTACAACTAAAGAAATGATACCTTTTGAACGAATAAAATATGTTTCTGAGCCTGTTGTAACCATTGCGATAGAACCAAAACACCCAAAGGATTTACCTCGTCTTGTGGATATCATGCATCGTATAGCGGTGGACGATCCAAATCTTGTATCTACAATTAATAAAGAAACTGGTGAATATCTACTCAGCGGAATGGGTGAACTTCACCTAGAGATAGCTTGTAAAGTCATTAAAGATTTCAAGTTAGACATCACTACGTCTCGCCCGATTGTAGTTTATCGAGAAAGTGTCGCTGGGCAGGGGGTAATAGCTATGACAAAGAGCCCTAATAAACACAGTCGTTTCTGGATTCAGGTGGAACCACTCGAGGAAAAAGTTGTTGAAATGATTGAAAAAGGAGAAATCGATGATATTGTTGGTCGAAAGCAGATGGGTACCGTGTTGTATAGGGACGCTAAATGGTCAACAAAAGAAGCTAGAAACGTGATGGCACTCGAGGAGCATAGAAATATCCTGATTAATCTAACAACGGGGATACAAGCTCTTCGAGAAGTTAGAGCCACAATAATCTCTGGTTTCAGGTGGGCGTGTCAAAATGGACCTCTATGTGAAGAACCGCTGCGAGGACTTAAAATTAAGCTTATGGATGCTAAGCTACATGAGGATCCTGTACATCGTGGTCCAGCTCAGGTTATGCCCGCTACACGAAAAGGCATCCTTGGTTCCTATCTCACGGCGGGACCTATTCTCCTAGAGCCTATCTACAAAATTGGAGTATCCGTTTCCCCTCAATGGGTTGGAGAAGTAACGAGTATAATCACTAGAAATCGAGGAAGAATAACATCTTCTGCGCAGAGGGGATCCCTAACCATGATTAATGGATACATTCCTGTTTCCGAAACATTTGGTTTAGCCGCTGATATGAGATCAGCAACCTCAGGTCACGCATTCTGGCAGTGCACCTTCGATCACTGGGAAAAGATGTCTAAAAACCTGGCTTTGAGTGTTATTAAAGAAATTCGAGAAAAACGAGGATTGAACCCGGAAATTCCATCCCCAAACAGATTTATTGACGAAGCTTGAGGCCAAGAGAATATTCCATACCTAAGTAGACGGAATCAAGTAGACTAACTTGGCAGGGTTAACATCATGCGTGTAACGCGAAAAGAACGTTATCAAAACTACATTATCTACCTTTATGTTATCTCCTATTCCTCATAAGCGACTAAGAACAGAAATTCTGGATAAACATGAATTAATCAACCATCGAGAAAACATTAAATTTACTAAAAATGATCAAAAAGCTTAATCAAGAAACATTTAAAAATAGAAGATGCTCATGAATACGAGTTGTGAATTCACGGAGTATACATAAATGGAAGTAACAATAGCGCTAATTATTGTGGTTATGGGTGGTTTTCCTGCAATTTTTTCGATAGCTTGTGAAGTCAGAAAGAGGTTTTTTAATAAAAATTTAGAGAATGAAGAGTGAGTTTTTTTAGACTTATTCTTTTTTCTTGTTAAGATCGGAAAGTTCGCTGTAAACATTATTCAAGTATTGAAATTATTGAGAATAATCTTATACAAAAGAGTAAGCATAGTATTATGCAAAGGGGTTTAGGTGGGAAGATAAATGGTTAAACCAGTCATAGGAATAACCATGGGGGATCCGGCAGGAATTGGCCCAGAAATTGTGATCAAGGCTCTTTTAAATCGAGAACTTTATAAAATTTGTATACCCGTTGTTATAGGGGATTTAAGTTTTCTACAACATACAGCAAAACGACTCAAGTTAAATATTTTGATGAAGTCTATATCCTCTCCAAGTTGCTCTAGTGGTGGGAACGAGATCATTGAAATCGTAGATTTAAAAAATGTGAACCTAAAAAGAAAACAAATAGGCAAGGTCTCTGAAGAAGCTGGAAAAGCATCGATTGAGTATATCGTTAAAGCAACTAAGTATGCATTGGATAGCGAGTTAGATGCAATAGTCACAGCCCCAATAAATAAGGAGTCGATACAACAAGCAGGTAGCCCTCACATAGGACATACTGAGTTACTTGGAGCCCTAACTTTTACAGAAAAACCCATGACGATGTTTTTGATTAGCGGCGTGCGGATATTCTTCTTAACTAGACATGTTCCTTTACGCAAAGCCATTGAAGATGTTATTAAACCAAAAATTGAGGCTGCAGTAATAAAGATTGATGCATTTCTTCGAAAAATGGAAATCGAAAACCCTAATATTGCTGTCGCTGCCTTGAACCCTCATGCAAGCGATTTTGGACTAATAGGGAAAGAGGAAAAAAACGAGATTATCCCTGCGATCTTGGAACTTCAAAAAAAGGGATTAAATGTAGTTGGGCCTATCCCAGCAGACTCCGTTTTTTACCACGCATTTCAAGGAAAATATGATGCGATTCTCTCCTTATATCATGACCAGGGACACATAGCTGCAAAAACAGTAGATTTTCACGGAACTATTTCGGTGACTTTAGGTCTGCCTTTTGTAAGAACTTCCGTCGATCATGGTACAGCCTTCGATATCGCAGGTAAAGGCATCGCTAATTCAAAGAGCTTAGAAGAGGCAATCAAAACCGCTGCAAGATTAGCGTCGACCTCATAAAAACACTTCTGTTGATTGTAAGAAAAAAAGAAATTAAGTCAGCTTACCTCATTCTATTTATGCCAGCTATTGTTTATTGGAGTGAAGACAATCTTTACCTGAATATTACTAACCGATGTTCAAATAATTGCTACTTTTGTTTTCGCAATTTTATTAGTGGTGTATGGGGATTTAATTTGAAATTACGTAAAGAACCCACTCCCAACGAGATAATCAAGAACCTACAAAGGGTCATAAATCAAAGGCATTGGAAAGAAGTGATCTTCTGCGGATTTGGGGAACCTACGGAAAGATTGGATTGTCTCCTTGATGTCACCAAATGGATCAAGAATTATCACAAGAGCCTAGTAAGGTTAAACACAAACGGGCAAGCATACTTGTTAAACCCTGGAAGGAGTGTTATCAATGAACTTGAGGAAACTGGTTTGGATAAGGTAAGTATAAGTCTAAACGCCCACAATAAAGAGGTCTATAACAAAATTAGCAACCCAAAATTTGAGAATACCTTCGAAAGTGTTTTAGGTTTTATAGAAGAATCAAAAAGGAATCTAGATACGGAAATAACAGTAGTAACGATTCCTGAAGCTGATATTAAAAAGATAAAAAAAATAGTGGGAGAAGAAGTTAAATTTAGAAAGAGAATCTATGAACCACATTTCTAAGAAAACAGGTATAAATAAGCAGTCTCTTTATCTTTTAATAACATTCTATTTGAGTTGATTGTTTGGACAAAACGGTTAGAGAGCGAGTAGAAAAAGCGCTAGAGGAAGTGCGTCCCCAACTGCAAACTGATGGAGGAGATATTGAACTCGTTGAAATAGAAAATGACGTTGTTAAGGTAAGAATGAAGGGAGCATGCGCAGGGTGTCCTATGTCATCAATGACTCTTCAATGGGGAGTAGAACAATACCTCAAGAAAAAAATACCTGAAATAGCTAGGGTCGAGGCAATTTAATACTGTATCTTTAAGAGGATATCCCCGATTTACCTCTATTACTCTTTTAATTTTTTAAATACCTCTTTTAATATTGAAATAATAGAAAAGCGCCATTCAAATATGGAGATATCTGTATGTTAGATGAGCTTCCCGCTGAAAAGCTTAGAAACGTTTTTGACCCCAAACTAATTACCTGTGAAACTACGGAAGTAATGGCTCCCCTTACTGAGATAGTGGGTCAGGAGAGAGCAGTAAAGGCTCTCAATTTCGGTTTAGAAATCGATGAAAAGGGATTCAACGTTTATGTGGCTGGTCAACCAGGCACTGGGAGAACGACGTCAGTGAGGAGTTTCCTAGAGAGTATAGCCATCGATAAGCCTGTACCTTCTGATTGGTGTTATGTAAATAATTTCACCGATCCTTACAAGCCTAATGCCATTAACCTGCCCCCAGGTAAGGGAAAGGAGTTCCAAAGAGACATGAAAAACTTCATTGAGGAAACACGAACTGGGATTCCTAAAGCCTTTGAAAGCGAAGAATATGCTGCTAAAAGAGAGGAAATAAGCAAAAGTCTAGAGCAACAAAGGAGAGAACTCTTTACTCAAATAAATGAGAGAGCCAAAAAAGAGGACTTCGTCATTCAAAGCACCGCAATTGGTGTTCTTATTATACCCGTTATTCAGGGCCAACCAATGACCGATCAGCAATTTATGGCCTTAAGCTCTGAGGTCAGGGGAGAGATAGAAAAAAGAAGGGACTCGTTAAGGTCTGAATTAAGGAATGCTATGAGGCAATTAAGAGACGTGGATAGGGAACTAAGTGAAAAACTTCGTGACCTTAATAAAGAGGTAGCTAACTACGCTACAGAACACTTCATTAACAATTTAATGGAGAAGTATATGGAATTTCCCGAAGTAACTAAATACTTAAAAGAAGCACAAAACGACATTCTTGAAAATATCGATCAATTCATAGGTAAGCCCATTCAACCTCAGACACCAATTCCCATGCCATGGATGAAGGAGTTACCCTTTAGAAAATATAAAGTCAATGTAATAGTTGACAATTCTGACCTTAAGGGCTCCCCGGTTGTAATGGAACTCAATCCTCTTCACCACAACATATTTGGGAGAATCGAGAAGGAGGCACAGTTTGGAACCCTAACAACAGACTTCAC
>JAGLRI010000180.1 GCA_023136395.1 Candidatus Bathyarchaeota archaeon
ACGTATGAAAGGAACGTCAAACGACATTCCATTAAAGGTTATCATAGCTGCTTTTTCAGTAAGGTGTGAAATAAACTCCCAAAGCGCACCTGGCTCATCGGAGATGTCTCTCAATAAATATTGGTGTATGTCGATAACATTTTTTTTCGGTTTAGCAACTCCAAGTAGTACAATTGCCCTTCCGAAGAGACCTAATGTTTCTATGTCAAGGATAGCGAAATCTTCTTCCCTGCAAAAGCTAGCCAAATAATGCACTAAAGGATGAGATTTTGGAAGGCACCTCCACAACCAATTTTGCAAAGATCCGATGTCATTATCCTCGATCAATCCCAAGAACTGGTTTGCTGAACTTTGCCATCGCGGGTGTTTACTTAAGTCATCTATGGTTAAATATCCCTGTTGTTTCAGCCGTCTTTCCCATGCAGGCCCAATTCCATAAACAAGTTTTAAATCAGAAATTATCCGTTTTCTACTTTGTTCATAATCGACTTTTTTGAAGTGGGAAGAACACGCATCTTGAATACAATAGCATTGACCAAAGTCGTTTGAAACAACCTGTCCTACAAATGTATTTTCAAGCTGTTTCCCCTCAAACTCGCGAATTAGACTTTCTTTAAACTTTAACGCTCGTTCATATTCAGGTTCGTAAATCCAAGATTCTGAAACTACTCCAGTAGAATGTCTCTGCCTTTCTTCTGGCTTATGTATGACTTCATATTCGCGGATTCTCTTCGTCTTGTGTTTTAGAATTTCTGAAGCTTTAATAAACTTGGAAACTTGTTTTATCTTATTGTTTTTCCCCATTTTCACTCCCTATTATGTTAGATAATAAAGAATAAGTCACTAATGAACGTATAATTATATTATCTGGGACTAGCTAGCCACGATCAAACATCACTACAGCTAGCTAGTCTTATAGAATCACTCGCTACAAAAGAAGAGAAGTCACTTCTAAAACGTAAGGCATGCATGCATAATGTATCTAAAAGAAAAGTTAATTTTTAGAATATTTGTTATTTGCTTTTCAATTTCTTTTTTATATTCAATCTCTCTGAGGTATCCATATTTCTCTCTTTTAGATCTCGGTGTAAAATCATTGTTCCATATTTCCAAATAATCACAATTCTCCTTACGCAATAGGAATTTGAACGCTTCGTAAAAACTTAGTGTTCCGAAGAAATTTAAGTTCACACATTTGTAAAAAAAATTAGTGATAGAGGCATGTCTGCACCTAGAGTGAAGAAGGGAAAATGGTCTAAAGAACGAGAACGGACTCAATCAGGAAGATGGAGAAAGAAACGATCTGATGCAGGGAAGAAACGTAAGAAAAAGCGTAGCTGGTTCTAGTTTTTGCATGTACATGAAAAGGAAGTATGGCTGATGTTTAGTTTATTTGATATAACTGCGCCCGCATGCATCTTGATTTGGCAGAGATGAGACTTAATGTTATTTAATGAACCCAAAAGAAAAACGATTCGTGTAAGCGTGAAAAAGGAAGTACATACCCAAGCACACAAGAAGTGTGAAAAGTGTGGGTTAACCATGAAATGGGGAGACCCAAGAATCGCTTTTCATCATACTAGATCACCTAGTGTATCCCCTTCACCCAAAACAGTTCAATTACTATGTCGTAATTGTCATGCAAAATATGGACATACATACAAGACCGTGACACATACAGATTGGTTTGGTTTTAAGGAAAAAGAGACAGTAATTAAGAGAAACAAAGTAACTAGAAAAACTCCTAAAAAAACAACCAAGAAAAAGAGTGGTACAACAGGAAAGAAAAAGAGAACAAGAACGAAATCTAGTCGAACAACAAAAACTAAGTCAAGGAAAAAGAAGTGAAGTGCGTGCTAGCTAGTTCTAGTTTTTATAAATGCATACACATACAAAAAAGGTAAAACAAAATGAAAAAGATGAGTTTGATTGGATTCTGCTCCATCTTCTTAATCTTTGTATCGATATTAATCTTACCAGTCTTAGCGACCTCTGAAGAACAGATAGCTGAGATTCTAGAGTTCTTTGATGCGTCTATTGCAGATGGTACATTGATAGGTAATGGTCCCGGAAAATCAGCTCATAATCGAAGAAATGCCCTTAGAAACATGATTAAGTCCGCAGGCAATCTTATAGAAAACGGGAATACAGAAGAAGCGTGTCAACAGCTATTAGATGCGTATCAACATATAGACGGTTTACCCAGACCTCCTGACTTTGCTACTGGAGAGGCTTCTATAGAACTAGCAGATATGATTCAGGCTTTGAGGACAAGCTTATTATTATCACATGCACACGTGGCAGGTGTTGACATGTTCTTAGAGACTAGTGGCTGGTGGTTCTGGAGAAGGACACGAGCTGTGGTCGTTGTTACTATTTTTGATAGTGGGGATAACCCAGTTGAAAGCGTAACTGTGTATGGTCGCTGGAGCGGCGTAACAAGTAGCAACGTGTTTGGAGTGACGGCTGTTAACGGTCAGTTCACGTTTAAGTCTGATTGGGTACGCGATAGCGGAACGTTCACCTTCACAGTAGACAACGTCATACGTTCTGGATGGATATATGATCAGAGCGCTAACGAAGAAACAAGTGATAGTATAATAGGATAGCTAGCTAGCGTATTACCACCAGAGGTTAAGGTCGTCTCGTAAAAATTGAGCGACAACTTTTTCGGGTTTTGACATATCCTTATATGACAATTTCAATTTCCTCGCGTGCTAACTATCGGTTTTTTGG
>JAGLRI010000181.1 GCA_023136395.1 Candidatus Bathyarchaeota archaeon
AGGTATATATTAATCTCATCTAATTTTAAAAATATCTGAAGACAAGAATCCATCATTTAGCTAGCTAGCTCTGCAAATAGAAAGTTATACAAAATGCATGCAACATAAGGAACCTTGTCAAACATTGACTAACATAATTAGTTCTTTGAAATGAACGTATTATCTCATTCATGTTTCGATATTGTTAAATAAATAATTAAATGAACTCAAATAAGATTGATAATAAAGAGGATAAAAAAATGTTAAAAGATTTTCCTCAAGAATATTGGAAGACGAGAGCTCCAGATAAGGCTCGAAATTCTGACATTGTTGTGTATAAGCCTTCAGAAGTATTTAAAGGAGCTGAAAAGTTGCCAGGAAATAGGTTGAGATATCTTTTGCCAGAAGACAAAAGTCTGATTCATGTTTCTAGCATGATGATTCTTTACCCCCCGGGGGAGAGTGCAGGAAATAGTGGATATCATTGGCATGAGCACTCACAACAGATGCTTTGTTATTGCTTCCGAGGGGAAGGAGTCAATAAGGGAAGGCTTCTCATAGGATGGCCCTCTGAGAAAGCTAAAATCATCGAATTTGATGAACCTGTAGTTGTATTTGTTCCCAACGGGGTACACCATCAAATCAGCAATATAGGATCAACAGATATGATTCTCTTTGAATTCATGGTTCCATCATGGTCGGAAACAGGAAGTATGGACATAATAGATAGTGAATCAGGAATCTTAGTTAAAAATTTAGAAGAATATAACGCCTTATTTGATGATGAAAACACTTCCTCATCTAAAAATAAAAAAAAGACAAAGTCCGAAAAGTAGAGCTCTATTAATAGAAAAAACTCCCCTATATGGAGTGTATAGTAAGTGAAAGCTAAGAAAGCACATTGTCCAACCTTTAAAGAACAGACGGAAGTCACAATCTTTGGAGACACTTATATTGTTACAGATTTAAGTCATGAGATAAGCCCGAACATTCCCACGTTACCCGGACATTTGAAAACAGTTATGTGGCGCCTATTAAGCCACGAAGACTGTATTAAATCGGGACTCACTAAGGAACCTTACAGTTATCAGACCACAGGGATCATATTATGCGACCATACCTCTACACATGTTGACGCATTAAACCATGTGGGTCTAGCACAGGACGCACGGTCGATTGATAAACTACCCTTTGAATGGTTTATTACACCCGGAGTCTGGTTAGATTTCTCCCATAAAGGACCAAATGCATACATAACCCGTACCGACATTGAGGAAGTGATAAAAAAGACTGAGGTTAAAATAAATCCTCAGTCAACTGTATTGATAAACACAGGCTGGTATATTAAATGGAGTTCCCAATGGGAATACGCCAAGAACTATCCTGGGTTAGATCGAAGCGCGACAGAATACTTGAATGATTTAGGAGCAATAAACATAGGTGTAGACGCATTTAGTACTGATAGCTATTACGAAGTTACTCAAAGAAAAGAGCAACCAATGCATATGGTCTGCAGAGAACGAGAGATAATGAACATGGAGAACCTAAAAAACATAGATAAAATACCAAAACATGAGTTTTGGTTTATTGGATTGCCGTTAAAGTTCGTAGGAGCTACAGGATCTCCAATCCGTGCTGTAGCCCTCACCAAGAAAGATTGACTTTCACCAAATAAGAAAAATTAGTTCCAACAATGCTTGCATAGTTAAGCTAATTCGAGTGCGATCTCTCTCACGGTCTAACAATAACCTTTATAGCCCCACCAATTTTCTTAGAAAAGGTCTCAAGGGCATTATCAAACTCAGTAAGAGGGAACTCAGTGGAAATCAACGACTTTAATTCAACCATTCCCTTCGATATTAATCTGAGAGCCGGTTCAATGGTGTTTGGGTTAGCTTTTATCCCATGTATGTCCAACTCGTTAAGAACTATCTTGTCAACAACCAAAGGGACTTCTACTCCTCTGCACAATCCAATACCCACAACCTTTCCACCAAACCTCACAAAATCTAATATAGTTCTGTAACTATCCACACTTCCACTGCACTCTAAAGCTACGTCAGCACCGACCCCACCAGTCAACTCTTTGATTTTTTTGATTGGATCATTAACTTTTATATCGATCGTTTCGTCTGCCCCATACTTTTTAGCAAGTTCAAATCTAGGTTTGTCTTCCACACCACATCCCATTACAATAATCTTGCTTGCTCCAGCAATCTTTGCAAATTGCGTTACGAGAAGCCCCACTGGTCCAGGACCACTAACCACTACTGTTTCTCCAACTTCAACTGGGCCTCTTTCCACGCCATGTAAAGCGATTCCCGCCGTATCTATTAGAGCACCCTCAGCAAAGGAAACATTCGAGGGTAGATGGTGAATAGCTTTGGCTGAGATCGCACAGTATTCCGCATAACCACCCTGTGTTGTAAAGCCATAGTGACGATGTCCAGTTTCTGGTTTACCATAGTTAGCACATATTGTGTATCTACCCTCCATGCATCTATCACAAATACCACAGCCTTTGTGAGATTCAGCACAAATCAAATCACCTACCTTGAATCCAACCACTTCTGGACCAACTGCAACAATCTCTCCTGCCCATTCGTGTCCGGCTATGAATGGATATTTAGGTGGCCAATATCCAGGAAAATCTCCAGCAATCAAGTGAGGATCCGTTCCACAGATTGCTATCGCTTTCACTCTACACAATACATTCGATATACTATCAATTTT
>JAGLRI010000182.1 GCA_023136395.1 Candidatus Bathyarchaeota archaeon
CCGGCCGGGATTCGAACCCGGGTCTCCGACTTTCTTCCACTCTATGGTGACGAAAGGCCGGAATACTTAGTTCACTTGCGTGTTTAACCGGACTATATTTGGCAGGTAGGAGATTCTCCTCTCTTCTACCGGAGCTTACGGAAAAGACTTTTCCGGAGCAACATGCAAATAGTTCACTCTATCGTTTTAAGTTTTTCCTTAATCTTGCTATAAAATAGTGGGTGCTCAGATGGGTAGGTCTTATTATCCTGAAGTTAAATCAACGCGGCTAATGCTCTCAGACTTTTAAAATTAGCTTGTATATGTAATAAGCCATTATCTCCTAAAACAGAAAAGTTAATTTATAACGTTTTTTTTCAAGTTTAGTTGAAGTAACTCTATGTCAAATCTAATTTTTGTGGCTCTACTTTCTGGCGTATTTTGGGATGCTATCGTTCGTATTTTGGATTTACGTGAACGCGCTAAGGGACTTGGGGACGGAAGCATTGATGGTCATAAATACACAATTATCCAGCGTAGAGACAGAATTTCTGTCGTCTTGCCTGATTATCAACCTCATGAAAAATGCCTTGAAGCGGCGAATAAAATATTTTCAAAGCTCGCTCCTAAATCAACGATTCAAATAGTGACAATGGGACACGCTTCTTCCCACTGTAATTTCTGTCTTACGCCAACTTTTTTGCCTTTTGAGTGCTACCGATGTAATGGATGGTATTGTGAGAGTCACCGTCTTCCAGAACAACACGATTGCCCTGGAGGAAAGGGAAAGACAGTAACGGTTTTTGAGCAGATAAAGCCTAAAAAAGGAGAGAAGAAAAAAAAGGAAAGAGAGATAGTCGTTGTGGAGACCCCATGCGGTTAGTATTTGGTGTTTTACTTCTCATTACAGTTAGATAATAAAGTGTTATTTTTTTGAAAGTTTTATCAACTTGAGTTTCTGATGTCGACTCAACTTCTTGATGGTTCCTTCTCTTTTCATGGCTTCTACTCTGGAATTGAATTCTTCAAAGTGAACAACCTTCTTAGCTAACTAGCTAGTTGAACAAAAAATGTATAGCTGTGTTTTATAGTTGCTAAAATTGAAAAGCCCAAGTTAAGCCGAAGCCTTAAACACTTTTCCGGTCCATCGAAGCAATGTCTTTACCGCTCCCCAACCGTTCGCCGTTTAGGTTGAGTCGCTCATTGCTTTAATGCAAAGCATTTGAAGCATACTCCCCAACTTGGGCAATCATTAAAGAGCGAGGTATTTACATAAAAAGTTTTTTGCATAATATTTTAAATAACCTTATCAATAAAAATTGATTAATCTTTATTCTAAGAGGGATATTTATGACTTACTTTGAGAGAGATCTGAACACATTGCTTGTGAAATTAACTGATGGTGTGGATGAGAACACAAAAAGAAAGTTGGATGACCTAAAAAATAGTTTGATCAGCCTTCGTAATGAGAATCGTGTAAAAATTAATCATTCGGTTATGGAACTTGTTTGCGCCAAACACTTGATTTTGAAAGGTTATGAGGTATCTATAGAACATTCATGCACTGAAGGAAGATTAACGTGTGATCTATCTGGCGTAAAAGGATATGGAACCCTTATTGTAGAGATAGAAACGGGATTCGTTCCCCCTAATCACGCTCTCGATCCGGTAACATACAATAAAACTAGAATAGCGAGCAAAATATCTCGATATAGCAATTATGCCAACAAATTTGGATTGGGATTACCACCCTACTACATAATGCCGATTCCGCCAGCCCTCACTAAACCTCCCAGATACAGAGGAGCAAAGGAGTTAGAAGAAGTTAAGAACTACTGTGATCTTTATTATAAGAATCCCCCAGTAAGCCTCGAAGAGATAAGAAACGCTCGCCTACATGCAATTTACATCATTGATGTAAATGGAGCGGGGGTTAAGGAAATCGATCCAGACACGTATATGGAGAATATTATTTATTGGAGTTATTAGACTTATTACTAATTTTCTAGAGAGGGGGTTTAAGAAGGGGTGCAGAAAGCTAAGAAGCCCGAAGAGAGAAAAAAACATCGCCTGAGAGTAATGGGGAGTTCACAATTCAAAGATAAAGTGAAGGAGGCATTAAAGCTGATTAAAACCGCCAAATATTATGATTTCCTTCGCACAAACATAAAAAGAATTGTCGAAGTTGGCGGGCTCAGCCAACTTCGTGAGGAAGAAGCATTCATCTGGGCAAACAAGTATACAGTTGCCGACCCCATTGAGGCGGCTGGTTATTTTATACAAAAGACGGAGCAGATGAAAACCTACCTTGAAGGCAAGCCATACTTTGGGGGCATAGCGGAAGCAAAGACAACTGAAAAACGCATAGAATTTTTACAAGAGCTCAAAAATAAAAGTAGACGTAAGAACGTTCGGGAAAGATGTGAAGAAGCCTTGAAACGTTGGGATGAAAGCAAGTTTCTGTAATACAAGCATGCATTGTGTTCTTAGTCACTACAACAATTTTTATAGCTAAAGCTAAGAAACTTACACATCTTAGACTTACTTCTACTCAGAAGTAATGCTCAGTTATTGACTTTTTAGATCTAGGGTTCGCCTTCTTCTCCCATCCCAGGGGGCATACCTGCCCCTCCACGAGGTTGAGTCGAAGAGATGATATCATCTATCCTAAGGATCATTGATGCAGATTCGGTGGCTGATTTTATTGCTTGTTCTTTAA
>JAGLRI010000183.1 GCA_023136395.1 Candidatus Bathyarchaeota archaeon
ATAGAAGTAAAATAATGTCCAAATAATTGCAGTAATGACTATCATTAGTCCAAACATCAACCCCATGGACAGGTTCCCTTCCCCGATTACTTGTATAACCGCAAAGAAAATTATGAAATGCCCGTAATATACATAGAACGAGGAACGACCGAGTACTTTTATGGATGTTAAGTTGGTTTTCCTGGCTTCAAGTATATGAAAGAAACTAAACATAAAGAGGCTCATGCCCACAATGAATATTATAGCGTGAGGATAAACCCATGCAGCCATGAGCACATGTAGCATACCTGTTCCCAACAGAGTTGGTATTATAATATACGCCGCAGTAATCACACCGCCAAAAACAATAAATATTTTTTTAAAATCACTTCCACCCAGTACCAACTTCCCAACAGCTGCCCCCAATAATATCATTGGAAGCCCCTTCAATAATGAAAAAAGACCTGTGTAAAGGAAGGAAATAATGGAGATAGGTGGAATAAATGAAAAAATTGGGAGAATAGAGTATAAAACAACTCCTACCAAAGAAGCTAACACAGCAGCTGCAATCATAAGTTTTTTCCATGGTAAGTAAAGAATCAATGGGAAAGATAGGATGGCACCTAATCCCAACCCTACTATCGGTCCACTAATCCCAAATCCAAAAACAATTTCTTGTAGAATCTCTACAAAGCTTCCTTCTATGAGCGTTCCACCCATGAGAAACATAAAAATTGCTTCAACAAGTACTCCAATAAGTGCGTAACTACCATATCGAAGGATGAGGTGGCGACCTATCTCTAAAGGGCTCTGTCTTTCACGTCTTCTGGCTAAAGAGACAGCGACACTCATTCCAGTTACAAAAAAGAATAAAATTAGACCCGTACCAAGAGGCGGGTTAAAATCAACGACGAATAGTTGAACATTTTCAATTCCGCCTAACCCACCTCCGGCTTCACCCATCAGTTGCCCAAAAAGTAATATGTGAAATGGAATCATGAAGAGAATTGCTATACCCCTCATGGCATCAAGTGATGCTAAGCGTTTAGTGACTGGTTTTGTTGTCATAAAATACACCAATCGTTGCGTCAAATATTCTACATATATAATAGGTATTTAACTTCATTGAAGTTTATTTCTAGTAAATTTACCTATTTATATGGTAATATCATTTTCTCACAAATTTTTAATATCATTTAAGTTATGATCATCTTGGGAACAGAAAGTTAAGTATTTATTTAAATAAATGTAGTCCCATAAACTTGTGCGTACATTGTAGTAAATCTTTAACGACGATCTAGATTTCTGATTCATAACTTTTTTCATATGATGAATCAATTTTGTTATCATCTTTAGTGTGTCAAAAGTTGAGGGAGCCTAGAATTGGCGTGGAGGCGGAATATCGCATCCGCCTTTTGCCCTATTTCTCCACCAGCTTTTAATATAATATCCACGCCAATTGGGCAAATCCCAAGACATAAGGTACTTAAATTAAGATTATAATTATTTATATAATAAAAGTATGGAAAAATCCTCTATTATTTTTTAATACTAATAAATAGTAAATAATACTTGGGTAGCTGTTGCACTCCTTAGAGAGTTAGTACTTACCTTAGAATAGTTTTTATGATTTGGTATTAGAATATTATTTTACTAAGTTGATGAATAGGGTGAAAATTTTTGGATGTTGAATTTGGAGTAATATTGCAATGTAAGAAGCTCACCCCAAGCTTCCAAGAGATCAAAAAAATTGCTTTGGCAGCTGATGAACTTGGATTTCACTCAATATGGATCTCAGATCACTTGATGCATCCCGCCCAAGTGGATGATAAACCTATGTACTTTTGCCATGAAGCTTGGACTACGATGTCGGCTTTGGGAGCCTTAACACAAAATATTAGGCTTGGATTCAACGTTCTCGTTCCATACTTTAGACATCCTTCGGTGATAGCTAAGATGGCTACAACTCTAGATATTCTTACTAATGGACGGCTGATATTGTGCCTTGGTGCTGGATGGTTTGAACGTGAATTTGAAGCTTATGGTGTTCCTTGGATTGAAGACCACGATGAACGTATTGAGGGGGAAAGAGAAGCAGCTCTTTTGATAAAAAAGCTCTGGACACAACCAGTTACAAACTTTAATGGAAAATATTTCCAAATTAAAGATGCTGTTATGGAGCCTAAACCAGTTCAAAAACCTCATCCGCCAATTTGGTTTGGCGGCAAATCTTCAAAAACAATGAAAGTTGTGTCGGAACTTGCAGAAGGTTGGCTCTTGTTAGGAGTAGAACCCAAGATGATAAAGGATAAAATAAAGACGATGCAGCGGATGCTTGTGAATAGGAACCTTGATTACGCTATAGCTCTTGAGAAAGTTTCTACCGACCAACCTAAGAAATGTATTCCTATTATAGAGAAATACACAAACTCTGGAGCAAATCTACTAAATCTACCATTTTATGACGTTGAAAGCTTGAAGATCTTCGCCAAAGATGTGATTCCAACCTTTAAATAAAAACTGTAGATAAAAGAATGACGCAATCTATTTTCTGAGGAACTAAGAGAATGCACTTCCTAAAACGTATAGAATTAGCGGTCGGTCACCGAGGTTCGACACCTAGTGTTTCGTCGAGTCCGCCAACCCCTTTACTCGTACCCGCTACCCCACGAGCGCTGTACGCCCAAGCTTA
>JAGLRI010000184.1 GCA_023136395.1 Candidatus Bathyarchaeota archaeon
TCTTTAAGCGATTAGGAAGCTGAATATTACACTCACGGAATAATTGAGAAAACTATAAACTATAAGTATCTCCCTAATTAGGTAGATACTACGCTAACCGTTTTTTGTAGGCGTTTAAGCCGGTGGGGTGTATTGTGAGAGTTAGAACGTTCATAAAATTTGTATATAAAGAGTTTGGAAGGATTCCTTTTACTAGTCGTCAAGTTTTCAAAGGCCATTACAATCTTTATCCAGGTTCTATGGGCGCTGTCTACAATGTTGTGCATAAGTGTTGGAAAATGGGACTCCTCAGAAGGAAGAAACTGTGGGGTAACCGATACGAGTATTGGGTAACCGACTGGGGTGTAAGGTATGTAGAGGAAGGTTATTACTTTCGACAGAACGAAGTATGGATTAAGTTGCTAACATATATTGTGAAGTATGGTGATGAGCAGGAGAAAAAGTGGGCTGAGAAGGTGCTTGCCCCCCAGCTTCTTCAACGGTTTTTTCCAGGGAGAAAAGCTCAGAGCATCGATCCATTGCTTGATATTTACGAAGCTGCAGAAAACGTCGCTGAGACTCTGAAGACGAGAATTAAAGACGAAACCATCATACCCGATAATGAATTGGTACTAGACAGATTAGATGATAGTATTATCCTCATTCTTGTGGGAAAGTTGATGGAAGAACTTCATCCAAGAGTGTACACTCCATTGGACTTTAAGAAAATCCATATCAGTTTAATTGAAGTTATACATAAGTTCTTAAATGAAGTTAAAAATCCTCGAGAATACACTACAATACGTCATCTGGATACGCATTTAAACCGGGGGCGTATGAAAATCAGAGATCGACTTAAACCCAACATTGAAGACAGACCGAACCCTAAAGAGCTAGCTAAGTTGGAAAAAGTAAAGGAAAAACTTGAGAGTCTCCTCGAAAGAGAAATTACAATGTTAATGGAAACTGACCGTGATAAAACGAACAAACAAATGGAGGCTTTTCTTTCAGAATTGTTAAAGTTTAAGATTTTATCCAACAGGTTCTAAGTCTTCGGGTGGAGGTGTGGATTGAAAGGCTGTTAACGGTCTGGTGTTAATAAGTCGCATGCATGCGACGATGCGCGCGCTAGGCTGTTTAATTATTTGGTTTTTAATGTTTTTTATTCCTTTTTTTTATGATCCGGGGGCAGTTTTGGGCTTCGCATCTCTTCTCGATCTTTTTGCAGTACCCGCCCTTCTCGAACCTGCAGAGATGTCTCAACCTCTTGAAGGTGAGGATGACTACCTCTGTGAAAGGGTCTGAAAGGATGCTGGAGGCCTGACGCCTAAGCCAGGGAGGCATCGAATACGTGAATTTCGGTCTTCCAAGCCTTTTCACCAACATCTTCTCCTTGATGACTAGGTCTTGAGCCACCAGGACGTTAAGGTGCATCCTCAAAGTGTTGTGGGAGAAGCTTATCTCCTTCAGAAGCTGACGAAATTCCCTAGGCTTTCCATCTCTCAAGACGCTCAGTATACGCTCTTAAATGGGTCCATAATGAGCGTAAATATGCAAAAACAGACTTGAAACCATTTTACACCAATTTTCTAAACAGCTTAGCGCAGATTGTTTTGCAAAGGAGGCTGCACTTGAAGCGATAATTCTGGAATTAAATTAGTGGTAATAGTCAGAGCGTATTCCAATAAAGGACTCGATAGAGATCATGAAGAGGGCGAAGGCAGTTGGAGTGAACATTTTAGGTCCCAATTGCCCTGGAATAATCATCCTGGCGAGAGTAAAGTAGGAGTAATGCCCGCACATGCATGTCGTAATGCGCGCGCATCAACTGTAATTAAATTGCTATGATTATTGAAACATCATTCACATTCGTTCCGGTTGAACCCGTGAAAATTAAGTCTCCTAACTTTGAGAAAAAAGTGTACGAGTCGTTGTTTATTAACGCCTTAGTGGCATTTAACTCAAGCTTTTTGGAGCGAAGCATGGTTCTTCCATCTGCTAACGCTCCTGCAGCATCAGTTGGACCGTCTATCCCATCTGTACTTAACGAGCCAACCACTACACCATCCAGCCCTTGTATCTTTAAAGCTGCTCCTAAGGCAATTTCTTGGTTTCGTCCCCCCACTCCTTTACCTCGAACTGTTACAGTAGTTTCTCCCCCAACAACTATAGCTGCTGGTTTTGGAACTGGTTTTCCTGTTTCTTCAATCTCTCGAGCAATAGTTGAAAACATTGTTCCTATGTGTCTAGCTTCCCCTTCTACGCATGAGGTGAGAAGCAATGTGTTCAGACCACTACTTTGGAGCTTGTTGTAAACAGCAAAACTTGCCAAGCGATTGTTCCCAACAACAAAATTGTGAACTTTCTTGAAAGCGCCGTCATCTTTCTTCGGAGTCTCCGCAATCACACCATTCTTTCCGTCAAATAAAACATTCTTTATAGACTCTGGAGTTTCGCCCCACAGTTTGTACCTCTCCAGAACTTCAATAGCATCTTGAAACGTCGTTGAATCTGGGACTGAGGGTCCAGAAGCTATAACGTCTAAGGGGTCACCAAGAACATCTGAGAAAATCAGGTTTATGATTGTGGAGGGATACGCCTTTTTCGCAAACCATCCTCCTTTAAAGTCAGAAAGATGCTTTCGAACAGTGTTGATCTCATTTATAGTAGCCCCTGAATTAAGCAACGCC